>JAPLIO010000083.1 GCA_026389055.1 Candidatus Melainabacteria bacterium
AGTAAATAACCGACATGAGTACCGCAGTAACAAAATTAGCACGCCCAATAGACCTTTTTCCGTAACCTCATAAAGCCATTGCTAAAGCTAAAGCGGGTGGTATGAATGTGCTAGCCAATGCGTGTATTCTGCTAACCCATCGCACATGGGAATCGTAAGACAAAAAAAGACGCTTAACATCTGGCTAAAAACCATGTATAGCTGTTCCTCGTATTATTGAGCCAATCCACCCCTACATAGAGAAGTTGTATGCCATTCACTCTGTGAATGGGTATAAGAGGCAACGCCCAAAAAAGACCCATGCCCTTCTGTTTTTGATATACTAAACCTACTTTTACAGCAATTTTAGCCAAGCAAAACGGAAAACCCCCATGCCAAACACCCTAGCTACCCCTGTAACCCAACAAATAGAAGCCCCGCTACAAGCCGTTTTCGCCCAAAAACAATCCAGCGTAGCTAATCAACTACCCGCCATACAGCAAGCACTAGCCGTAGTAGCCCAACTACGCAACCCTCAAGGCGGATGTCCATGGGATTTAGAACAAACCCACGCCAGCCTACGCCCACACCTGCTAGAAGAAGCCTACGAAGCCGTAGAAACCATGACCGCAGACCCTATAGCAGACCCCCAGCACCTAAAAGAAGAACTAGGCGACGTGCTATTACAAGTGCTATTAAACGCCCAAATAGCTCAAGATAACGGCCTTTTCAGCTTTGCCGACGTATGCGATACCCTCGCCGAAAAACTGGTGAGAAGGCACCCCCACGTCTTCCGTCCGCAAGCCCAAGCCGAAAGCCAAATCAACACGCCTGAACAAGTAACCGCCCAATGGCAAACCATCAAACAAGCAGAAAAAGCCCAAAAGCTAGGCGAAAAATCTGCCACGGAAAGCATTTTAAGTAGCGTAGCCGTAGGGCAACCCGCCCTTTCCAGAGCCGCCAAAATCAGTCGAAAAGCCGTGAAAGTAGGCTTCAAGTGGCCGAACTTGGATTCTCTCTGGGAATGCGTGATGAGCGAATTTGACGAATTCAAAGCGGAAGCTATCGCCCAATCGCCCATTGTTGACCGAATGGAAGACGAACTGGGCGATATTTTCTTCGCCTGTGCGAGCTTGGCACAATTTTTCGATTTAGACCCAGAAATTGCCTTAACACGGGCGACCAATAAATTTCAAGCTCGGTTTTTGTACATTGAACAACACACCACCAAGCCACTGAAAGAGCTAAGCTTCGATGAATGGGAAGCCCTTTGGGCAGAAGCTAAACGCTATTTAGCTAGCTTATCTACCCACGTTGCCTGAGGCTTTTAGGTTGGTGATAATGGTGGTTAGCCGTTTTGAAACAAGGTTGAACATCAGCAAGTTTTTCTGCATGGCTAAAAACTCTTGTTGGACGTTGACTTTACCATCGGCGTTATCGGGCGTTTGCAGTAAACTGCTTAATTGGCTGCTACCCATGCGTTGGGCTAGCTTGGTTTCGTAGGGATTATCGCTCAAGCCTAGTACATTGGATAGTTCGGGGCGTTTGGCTTTGTAGCCCGGTGTGTTGACGTTGGCGATATTATCTGCCGTGGCTTGTTGCATTTTGGTTAGCCCGCTTAGGGCGTTGCCTAGGGGCGAAATTGAAGCGTCGATATTAACGCCTGCGAGTCTCATCATCATAGAGTTGTGATTCCTTTCACGAGGGGAGGGGATTTTTTAGCCTTTGATTGGCACGTTGTGTTCAGTCAGTTTTTGAAGGATAAAGGCTTGAGCTTCAGGGGAAAGTTGGTCGGTGGGGAGGTTCATTGCTTCGTTATTAACTAAAACTAACTGCCAAGAGAATGAACTGCGTTTTAACATGGCAAAGAAGTCCCAACTGATTTTGGCGTAAATCTTTTCTCCCCATCCATAAGTAAAATAGGAATCAGTCAGAGCTATTTTTTGATGCATCCCCAATTTTTTATAATGATTAAGATTTATATGATTAATAAACGAATATAAAAAAATAAAAACCAAACCACTAAGCACACACAAAACCAGTGTAGGAAATAATATGTATGTTTGGAAAGTTTTACCAAAAGAAAACAATATAGCCCAATAATGTTTGGGGGTATTTAAATATAGAAAAAGGTTATTTAATAAAAAAGCAATTAGAGGTATTACACCAAGAAAACCAACGATGGGTTTTATTGCCTTCAGAGTTATTTTGCGTATAAGAGACTCTGTAAATTCAACGTTAAAGTCTATCGATGAATGATTATCGGTATTTTCCATCATCATAGAGTTGTGATTCCTTTCACGAGGGGAGGGGATTTTTTAGCCTTTGATTGGCACGTTGTATTCAGTTAGTTTTTGAAGAATGAAGGCTTGAGCTTCAGCAGGTAATTGGTCGGTGGGGAGATACAGAATTAAGGCTTTATCTAAATAAAGTAACCAGAGGTGTTTTCTTTTTTGCAAACAATAAAAAGTTTGCCACGGAGCTGTAGTAATAACTTTGTTTTCCCATTGCCAAGAAAAATGTTCTGAAGTTAAAGTCAACTTTTTGCCCCACCCGAATCTCGCTAATGAGTTTTTAAGTTGTTTAACTAAAAAAAGCAAAAATACAACTGGGAAACTTATACAATACACAATACTCCCAACCCAAAATGATCTCCCCAAAGAAAAAATACTAGATGCATCTGGGAATAAGAAACAGACCATTGACAAAAGCAGCAACAAACCAAAAATTTTGTACAAAGGCTTGTTAAGTTCAAATACCATAGACTTGATAATAGGCTTTGTATAATTGATTTCCACTTCAAAGCGGGGTTCATCAGGTGTCATCATCATGGTGTTGTGATTCCTTTCACGAGGGGAGGGGATTTTTTAGCCTTTGATTGGCACGTTG
>JAPLIO010000131.1 GCA_026389055.1 Candidatus Melainabacteria bacterium
AGAGTTAAAAGCAACCAGTAGGAACGACCATCGCATTTGCTCTGCAGCTGCCGATGCGTTCCGTCCACCGCAGGGGCAAAAAGAACATCCCGCCGTCAATGCCCTTCTGGTGGCATAGGCGGGTGGCTTTTTGGGGGTTCCTAGGGGGTACCCCTAGGTTTGTGGGGGGTGTCGGGGGGTGCCCAAACAGGCACCCTCTGACAAACCAACCAGCGAAAGACTGAAACAACCATCAATGAAAGAACACGCTATTCAATCTTAGAATTGGTATAAACGTATTGGTTTTTGTTTACCATAAAGCTGGGGTAAACGTGGGCGTTAATGCGGCAGTAGCCAAACGAGGTTGTTGCAGTTTGTTTAACGTAGTATTAAAAGTAGGTAAATCATCCGTAAGGGCTTGCTTTAGGTAGAGAGTCGGTTGTGGTACAATCGTCGCGTCTGTCGTTGAAATATCTAATAAAACAGCCGTCGCTTCCAACGGTTTTTTCCTCAAACGAAGTTTGTTGATTTTATCAATAATTTCAGGAAAGTGCAGTAGGGTCGCCCGCTCTAACATCCACCCCGCCACCACGGTGGAAATACTCGCCCCCACAATAGGCACCACATAAGTACCAAAGTTATTAAAACCACGGTTAATAATAGCCGCTTTATAGTGGGCTTTCGTTATTGGCGTTTCAGCTCCTTTTAAGTCTTGGAGCGATACGTTTAACAAGGCTTGAGCTTTTTGTTCTGTCGTTAATGAAGGGGTTAAGGTTTTATAAAAAGCATCTATACTCAATTCTTTTTTTAATTGTTTTTGATTGACCAACAATTCTAAAAAAAAAAAAAAAAACAATTGTACCTTGTTGGGTTTTAATTGGCTATAATAGGTTTCTAACTGAGATGGGTTGATAGCTGAAAACGTGCTAGGTTCTCCTAGAATATGAAGCGTCCGTTGGCAACCGACTGCCTTGGGCAAGGCTTCTTCTACCACTCTATTACCAAAGGGAATCAGCTGCTGCCCTAGTTTTGAAATAAAGGCAATAGGGCCTGTAACGCCACGCCTATTAACCCGTACCCCAAACAACAGTTGGCTCGGCTTATCCATCGCCACATTAAATAACGACATAAATAACCAACTGGTTATAAAGCCCCCAATTTCCCGAACCGTCGTCATCAAGGCTTGGTCTTTACAAAATGTGGTACTTTCTGAATCGGCTCCAGAAGTAGCCGCCTCTTTTTTGGCAGACCGAGTGGCAATGTAAACCCGAGCCAACACCAAAGTAAATGAAGCAATTAAGGCAGAGGCTATTTTAAAGGTATGCGTATCCTGCACGGCAGATTTGGCAAAATTACCCGTCAGGGTCTGTATGTTTTTAAACCGAACCTGCAATTCATCGCCCAAATTTCGCCCCAATAAGGGAATGGCGTCTGAAGTAGTGGTCATCATCATCATTCTCCTTTCTTGGGGTTAGCGTCTAAAGTTTAAGATAGAGTTATTGTAAAAATAAGACGGGGCAAAGGTACTAGCTAACGCCTTGTTGTTGCAAGGGTAACAAGGTTTGTTTTCAGATTGATTACCCACAATGCCAACAGGGTTAGTGGCAGATTCATCAGGAAATAGTAACGATTGCTGAATATCCCATTCCTTTTGATAGTCTTTTCCGTAATAAAGGCTGGTAACCCATGGCCCTACAGCGGGTACCATCTTCTTGCGAATGAACGAGTCATTCAAATACTGCCAAATAACGCCACTAAATACCGTGCTACCAATGGTGCCAGCCCCTAACAAAAATAAATTGGTTTTAATATTATTGCTGGCAAAGCGTTTTTCTAACAAGCCGTAAGCGGAGGTCGTTTTAAACGTATCTAAAGAAAAGGTGGATGCAGCAGGTACACTGGCTGAAAGCTTCGTTAACCCTTCAAGCAGAGTGGAAAGTTTCGCTCCATCATTAAAATTTTTGGAAAGGCTATGCCAATCATCCAGCAGTAATTTTTGACAAGCTTCAAAAGAGAGGCTGGGTAGTTTCTCAAAACAAGGGGTATCAGTCGCCGTTAGTGCTTCATGTTTTTTAAGCTCAATAAGGGTTTTTCTGTAGGCTGGGTTAAACGTATACACAAGCCCTTGAGCAATCAGTGTCTTGTCGTTATCTGACAAGCCTTCTAACTGGTTCAACCAATGCCCTGGGTTAATGGTATTACCCCAGTTTGGTTTACCAAACAGCGTGCCTAGCTTGGGTAGTAATTGTCTATCTACCCCCATGCTAGCGTATTCGCCTAAATCTTCACAAAATTTCAACACCAAAAAGTTAATAGGCACCCCTACAAATTCCATAAAAACCCGTTCTAGTTGAATACTGGTTTTTTGTTGTGGTGATTGATCCTCATTGGGGTTTAACAGGGGGGCATCCGCTACGGTGCGGGTGGTGCCCACCATCAGTCTACCCATCATCCCTGTGGTTAGCAGAAAAATAAGCCCTTCCGTTGAAAAAGGGTTTAATTTCACGGTATTGGGCAGGTGTGTTTCCACAGCTGTACCCATGGCTGATAACCAATTTGCCAAAGCGAAAAGCTCCGTGTGCAGAAAGGGAGATAGATGATGGAATAAAAAAAAGAGTGTACTGCTGTATAGTAACAGTATAAAGCACTGTAATAGACTATACCATAAGCATAAACTATGGTGAATGCTATTTGTGAACGGTGCTAGCGTGGTATCGTCTAGGCTTTTTGTAATTTCGCCCAATCCGTATTGAAGGCTTCAATGCCTTTTTCTGTGAGAGGATGCCCGTACAGTTGCTTGATGATTTTCAATGGCACAGTAGCAATATCACACCCAGCATTAGCCGCTTGAATAACGTGCAACGGGTTACGGATTGAAGCCGCCAAAATTTCAGAATCAAAGGGGTACATGCTTAGCATATCCACAATTTCTTTCGTGCAGGCGATGCCATCATGCCCAATATCATCTAACCTACCAACAAACGTGGAAATAAAACTAGCCCCTGCATTAGCCGCTAATAGGGCTTGAGCCGCTGAAAAAACCAACGTTACATTGGTGGGTATACCCAGTTCCGTTAGTTTGGCGGTGGCTTTAATGCCTTCCACGCAGAAGGGGATTTTAACATAAACGTTTTCGCCCCAAGTGGCGAACTGGGTACCTTCTGCCACCATGCCTTCGGCGGTTTCGGCGGTAACTTCCATGCTAACAGGCCCATTCGGGAATAGTTTACAAATAGCTTGAATCGTTTCTTTGACGTTGCCGTTACCTTCTTTGGCTAATAGGCTGGGGTTAGTGGTTACACCTGCTACAATGCCTAGGCTAGCAGCTTCTTTAATTTCGGCTAGGTTGGCGGTATCTACAAATAAACGCATAATGGGTCATGTCCTTTGGGTAGCGAGATGGATATAAATAGGGTTAATGCTTGCTAAGTATCCCATAAATCCGTGTTTGCTTCAATGAGAAATTTGATATATAGTCTTTTAAAAAATTAATAGACCTCTTGCATGACTCGATAGGTGGGTGCAGATTCTAGGAATGTTGTTTGCTTGCAAACAGGTTGCGTTAGCAACCAAGAACGGAGAATTTGAGGTGTACACTATAGTACATAAGAATTCGAGTACCGAAAATGACAACGAAGATGCCCCAGATATTGAGTCATGCAAGAGGTCTAATTTCACATCTGTCACGGGAAGCCACGGAGAGCTTCCCCTACAGTAGGAATTTTTGTAGGGGCTGGTCTCTGTGCCAGCCCGTTACTTCAACCAGCAAACAAATTATTTAAAATACTATATCGCCTATTTTGCACCAATTAAAAGATTAAATAGCTGTTCTCTCATCGATTTTTTTGCTAGTGGGTAACACTATGCCTAGTTGAAATTGTGATGAAAAGAGAAGCTTACGCTGATTTTTGTCCTGATAATCAAGTCAGTACAGAATAAAGGGACAGTTTTCAAAGCAAGGCTTTCGGAAAACTGTAAAACAGGCGAAAAGTATTGCCAATAAAGCATTATAGCCTTTAAAGCCCGTTGTAAGAATAGATTTTTGGGCTCATATTCATGTTTATTTGTCCTTAACCTTTTATTCTGTACTGACATGATTATTGTCCCAATAATCAAATGAGGTTACGGAAAAAGGTCTATTGGGCGTGCTAATTTTGTTACTGTGGTACTCATGTCGGTTATTTACTAGGTGTAAACGCCCTAATTCCGTTCCTCGTGCCTCATTATCCCATCCCACTAAACCTTTTTCCGTAACCTC
>JAPLIO010000049.1 GCA_026389055.1 Candidatus Melainabacteria bacterium
TACGCTATTCAAACTTTGAATTGGTATTACGCTATTTAAACGGTGAATTGGTATAAGCTCTATAACGCAAATAAAAAAGCCAGCATTGGGAAAATGCTGGCTAAACGAAGATAGGTATGATCAATAAGGGAAGTAAAAACTTAGTAAGACTGTGGGTTTGAGGGGTTTGTGAAACTTGGGAAGGAGCCTCACATTAAAGGTATCGTCGGGTTTGATTTTCTGATAAGGTTCCATTTTTAACTCGTTACATTTGTTACAATTGAACGACTAGTGTAATTGTTTTAGCAAGGATTTGAGTAATGTTTCACTATTCAACCCAATGGTTTCTTCGCTGGGAAATAAGCCCATTAACTGTTTTAAGGCGGTTTGAATTTCTGTTATTTCGTACCCTAATGAAAGTAATACCTGCTCAGCTTCATTGAGGGCTTGTGGGTTGAAAAATTCAGCGGTGTTACTACCCGCATTGCCACCCGTTAGGGCTTCCCATTGCAGGGAATCATGCGTTTGGCTTAAAATACGTTCTTGCCAAACCACCAGCTTTTCTTTTAAATCTAAAATCATTTTTTGAGCCAGCTTATTCCCAACCCCTTTGGCTACCGTCAGGGTTTTATAATTTTCGCTGAGAATAGCTTCAATTAAATCACTTAAGGGTAAGGCTTCTAGAATAGCTAAAGCCATTTTAAGCCCTACCCCGTTGGCACCCATTAGTAACCGAAACAACTCTCGTTCAGGGCGAGAAAGAAAGCCTACTAGTTTTTGTTCTTCGGGGCGAATGTGGGTGTAAACGTAAGTGCTGCAGGGTTCTTTAATAGCGGGTAGGTTCAGCAGGGTACGTTGGGTGGTGTGCAGTTCGTAGGCAATACCTTGGTTGGGTAGCAACACTACAAATAACGGGTCTCCCGTTAACGGGTCAATACCTTTGTGTTGGAGGGTACCGTGTAGGGCGTGTAGGCTCATCATGGTTTAAGGTAGGTCTTTCTAATTGAAATCTCGGTTAATCTTACTATAGCACAACTTTTCAAGCTGTTTTTGTTTGCTGGTTTCCTCTGTTAAACAGTCTAAAAATCAAAAATAAATTAGCTTTTTTATACGATATTAGATAAACTGTAATATAAAGAGCCCCCAACAAAAAGGTTATAGAAAGTTTTTATCTCCATGAAAAGTTTAACGGCTGCGGTGTTTTTACCGTTAGATGCAAGACCCGTCTGTTATCAAACCCCAAAGTTGTTAATGAAAATGGCAGGTATTTTACCCTTAATGCCCAATGCGGATTGGTTAGGCAATTTAAAACTAACCGCCGCCATTCCCGTTCTATTAAAATGGCTTGAAACATTAAGCGATTTTAACGCTCCTGTTATTGTGGCGTTAGATTTGATTGCTTACGGAGGGTTGATTCCTTCCCGCATTGGGCTAGAAACCGAAGCAGAAATTCGGAATCAACTATCTCAATTTTATGGGGTCTTAATGTCTTCAGCGGTGTATGGTTATAGCTCAATTTTACGCATCCCTGCCTATAATAATGCAGAAGAAGAACCAAATTATTGGGCTACTTATGGGGTTGCTTTGCAGGAATTTTCAAGCGTTAGTCATCAAGCCATGCAAGATAAAACAACCCTACCTGCTTGGCCTGATGAGATACCCATTGAAGTATTAGCAGATTTTCTGCATCGTCGGCATCGTAACTTCAGTGTGAATGAATATCATATACAATGTTTAATGGCGGGTTTGTTACAATCTATTACGTTTTGCGAAGATGATAGAACCACTGCGGGCTTGAATGTAGCTGAAGCAGACTGCTTACACACACAAATTGAACTACACGGGTTGCAAGCCTTGGCTAGCGTACAAACGGGTGCCGATGAAATTGGTCATTGTTTGCTGGCTCGGCATTTGAATGCGTTTGCTACCGAACCCCCTTCGGTTTGGGTTGTTTACACACACCCCAACGGGGCAAGTAGTTACGCTTGTTTTGATGGTTTGCCCATTGAAGTAGTTGTGGCTCAACGCTTGAAAAATTGTGGATTGGTGCCAGCTGAAACCTATGAAAAAGCTTCGATGGTTTTATTAGTTCATACCCCCGCTACCGAAATGGGCATGGGCGATTATTGCGAAAATAGACCCGCCACCTTAGAAGCTTCTCTGCAGTATGATACGGCAACCAGTGAAATTAATAAGGCTCAAACCAACCAAAAACCCGTTATTATTGCAGATGTGGCTTCGGCAAATGGGGGCGATGTTGGGTTCTATGAAACGGTTTTACTACCCCAAGCCAATTGGCTCAATTGGCTTTATGGTTATGCTGGGTGGAATACACCGGGCAATAGCATTGGGTCTGCTTTGGCGATGGGGGCTATTCGGTTACGGGCGGAAGTGGAAGAGGCGTTTAATGCCACCTGTTTTCAGCAATTGTTGGCTATTCGTTTGGCAGATGATGTGATGTATCAATCCAAAGTGCGAGCGGCATTACGCAAATTATCTGATGCCGAAGCATTGAGTACGCCGTTGGCTAATGAATTGCTAGCGTTTGATTTGGAAATCATTAAAAGTAAGGTGGGCTTACCCCTTCAAACGCTAGATGCCTATTTCCCTTGTAATCGAACCTTTGAAATTGGCTTTGCTGTTCATTAACTCTCATGCTGTTGAGCGAATGGGGAATAGCGTCTGTGTTTTTAGCTAATTGGTATTATCATCGTACGGGCGGATTGCATCCGCCCGTCTAGGGTTGAAAGTAACGGGCGGACGCGCAGTCCGCCCCTACGATATTTTTTTAGATGGCTCTCTGTAGGGGAAGCTCTCCATGGCTTCCCGTTTCAAGATTTTACGCTATTTAAACCGTGAATTGGTGTTAAAGGGATAAAGAAAACCGTAGCAGGTAATAGATTGTAAATTCTGTTTCTGATAAGCTGGATAAATCAATCACTCTATTCTTAATACCAAGAAGAAAAAACCTCGCCCAATGCAAAATATCTCAAACCAAGAACTACTAACCCTTATTGCTAATACGCCCAATTTACAACTAATTGATGTACGCACTCCCAATGAATATACCCAACTAGGGCATGTCGCTGGTAGCATCAATTTACCTGTGCAAACCGTTCAAGAATGGGCTTCTACGCTAGATGCCTCAAAACCAACGGCACTCATTTGCCAAGGGGGCGTTAGAAGCGTTTATGGGTGCGGTTATTTGGCAAGCCAAGGCTTTACCACCCTCTATAATTTAACCGATGGCATGAAGGCGTGGGACGCAGACCTTGCCTTTGAACCTGAAAATACGCTCTAATCCCTCTTTCTATCTATAATAATCTGAAAGGACCTCTCTAATGATGATGATGACCATTACCCGTGAACAAGTGCTTGAAGCCCTGAAAACCGTTAACGACCCTGAACTGCACAAAAGCCTAACCGAACTAGGCATGATTGATAACATCGTTATTCAAGGCGGAGCCGTTTCGTTTGACGTTATTTTAACCACCAAAGCCTGCCCCCTAAAAGAAAAAATTAAAGCCGATGCTACGGCAGCCGTTAAAGCCTTAGCAGGGGTAACTTCTGTAACCGTGGCTATTTCTGGCAAAACGCTTTCGGTTCGGCTACCTGAACGCAAAGCCGTTGAAGGCGTTAAAAATATTATCGCCATTTCTAGTGGCAAGGGCGGAGTCGGTAAATCTACCGTAACGGTTAACTTAGCCTGTGCAATGGCGAAACTAGGGGCAAAAGTGGGCATTTTAGATGCCGATATTTACGGCCCCAACGTGCCTATTATGATGGGCTTGGAAGGGCAAACGCTTAAAGGCGTTGAAGAAGACACGAAAAAAGCCATTTTGCCTGAAAACCACGGCGTTAAAGTAATGTCTATCAGCTTTTTGGTGAAACCTGGGCAAGCCCTCATTTGGAGAGGCCCTATTTTGCATAAATCGCTTGCCCAATTTTTTACAGATATGGCTTGGGGCGAACTGGATTATTTGCTAATTGACCTTCCCCCCGGTACGGGCGATGCCCAACTTTCCATTAGCCAATTAGCCCCTATTACGGGTGGCGTGATTGTAACCACCCCGCAAGATGTTTCGCTTTCTGATTGTCGTCGGGCGAACACGATGTTTCAACAAACCAACATTCCCGTGTTTGGCGTGGTGGAAAACATGAGCTATTTTGTAAATCGCCACGGCGAACGGGAAAACATTTTTGGTGAAGGCGGTGGCGAACGGCTAACCAAGGAACTTGGCTTACCCTTGTTGGCGGAAGTACCTTTGGTGCCTCAAGTTCGGTCTGATGCAGATGCAGGTAACCCGATTGTGATTTCTGCCCCTGAAAGCGACCCCGCTATAGCGTTAACCAACGTGGCAAAGCAAATTATTGCTGCCATTTGCGAAATGGGTGTGGCTCAACAACTGGCGGATGAACAAGCTTCGCAAGCGAACCCAACCCCTGAGCTTTCAGCCGTTTAGGGCAAAAAAAGGATTGATTCATCCATGTTATTAGCTGATTGGTTAGCTAAAATTGAAGAGCTAAAGCAGGAACTTGATGTGTTACGTCCGTTACCTGCTGATGTGGTGAACCAACTGCAAGCCTTTTACCGAATAGGGCTAACTTATAGTAGCAATTGTTTGGAAGGCAATACCTTAACTGAAGGCGAAACCAAATTATTGCTGGAAGCCGGCATTACGGTTGGCGGTAAACCTTTAGCTCATCATTTAGAAGCCATAGGACACGCAGAAGCCTTAGATGCGTTATTTAACCGAGTAAAAACAAATGCCCCACCAACCGAAGCTAGCTTGTGCCAGTTTCACCATTTGTTAATGCGAAAATTGTTAGATGAACGGGCGGGTGTTTATCGCACCAACCAAGTGCTTATTACAGGGACGGATTTCATTCCGCCACCAGCAAGCCAAGTGGCTTTGTTAATGCAAACACTGTTTGAAACACAACTACCTGCTTGGAAAACAGCGTATCATCCAGTGGTGGTGGCTAGCTTCGCCCATCAACAATTGGTTAATATTCATCCGTTTGTGGATGGTAACGGACGAATGGGACGGTTATTGAACAACGAACTATTGCTTCAAGCAGGATTTCCACCTGTTAGCATTGCGATGGTTTTACGAGCCGATTATTTATCGGCATTGCGGGCTTGCCCATCCATCACGATTGAGGAAAACGAAACGGCTTTGTTTTCAATGTTCATGGCGGAAGTTACTTATGAAGGCTTGAAAGATTACCTTCGTATGGTAAAGCGGTTACTTCATGCCTAAACCCAGTTAGGGGTAACGGTTACTTGAAAATTTAAATTTTGACATCCCGTGCGTTTTAATTGTTCTTCAACCACCATTTTTAGCAAAATATTGGGGCTAAACCCAATAGCGGTAGCCAACTGATAAGCCGTTGTAATGGAGGGAAATCGGCGGTTGTGTTCGTAATCATTCAACCGTTGAACGGAAATGCCTACTGTATTAGCGAGTACCTTTTGGGTTATTTCTTCACTTTGCCTGAAAGTTCGGATAATTTCTCCAATGGTTAGTGGGGCTTCCATGCCTAATTGCTTTAGCAATTGTTGTGCAGATATAGCATTCTCATCGTACTCTGTAATCATGGGGGGTAATCTCCTGAATATCAATGAAGTTGAAGTACGCTAGCGTTTATGATAATTTTATCAATAGCCACTTTCTAATAGAAGATCGATAAACGAGGCATTGCTGGGTTCAACACCTAAATGCACGAAAAAGGGACTGATAGCAACAGTCCCTCGTTATCCGTTTTTTGTTCAGAAAGGAGAATAAAGATGAAACACACTTTAGAAGAATTTCGTCTTATTCTTACGATAGCTTCGGCTATCGTAGTGTACCTCATCGCCGTTAAAGGCTAGAGGGGAATAAAAGCCTGTTGGTATAGCAAGTACCAATGGGCTTTTTTCTATTGTTTATTATGACGCATAAACGATTATTTTTCAAGAGGGCAATTGGTACTTTCGTGTTGTTGTAGGGTGGGTACCCAAAAACAAACTGCCCCTGCTTGAGGCAAAAAGCACCAGCAGAGGCAGTTTATGGGAATGAACCCCCAGATCTAGGGTGTAGTTTGAACAACTGGTTTAGGAGCCGCTTGAATAGCGGTTAATTGCTCAGATAAATACTTGGCAATAGTTTCTACATTATTATTATTACCATGATGCTTTACCAATAAATCCAAGTGAGATTTATCAGCATCAACATTCAATCCTAATGTGGTTGCTAATGTTGATGCATTTTGTGCAGGATCTTTTGTTGGATTCCTCAACTCTCCCAACACTTTGGCTAGTTTTTCTGCAATGGCTTTTGCAGCTGCCCCATCAGTGTTAGTATCAATACCGCCTGCAAAGGCTTCTACTGCATTTCGTAGGGATTCTGTTCTCGCTGTCTGGATACCATGTAAAGGATGCTTCTGATCCGCAGAAGCTTGGGCTAAATTGTCAGCCACAAGTTTCAGCAAGTCAGCATTTTTATTAAAGTCAGACATGACTGTAATCGCTTGTGCATTGATGGGATCTAATGTTCCAGCGTTCAACATCCGTTCAGTAAAAATCTCTATTTGATGAGCTGGTAAGTCGCGAACAAAGGCTTTGACGTCTTTATCTTGAGAATCTTTAACTGTCGTAACTAGCTCATCGTAATGAGGTAACAAGGGCTGTTTTTGAAAGCCTTCAAGTGCTTTCAATTGTTTCCCAATGTTTGTGTGTATAACCGTTCTCACGTCCGCAGAAGGTGTTTCTTTGGTAAACCCTCCCAAAAGAGATTCTAAGGCTTTCAAAGTTTGTTGATCTGCATCATTTAACTTCTTACTAGTTATTAGCTTATCAACCAAAGCTTTTAGTGCTGCTTTGTATTCAGTAGCATTGGTCGCTGTAGCAGCGGCATCTGCACCTTCTTTTGGAAGTATTGATGCTAGTTCTGCTTGTACTTCAAGCACTGCACTTAATACTTTACCCGCATTTCTAACATTCGGATTGTTATTTGTTTTTATCGAACCTCTTTGTGGTAGA
>JAPLIO010000017.1 GCA_026389055.1 Candidatus Melainabacteria bacterium
AAAAGAAATCGGCTACCAAAAAACCGCTCAAAAAAGCATCCGCCCCGCATAACGCCCCGCTGAAAAAGGCAAAATCCAGCACGAAAGCCACACCAGTCGTCAACTGGAAAGAAATTGACTTACCCTTAACCGTCCAACAAGCCACGTTCATCACCTCATCGCCATCACTGGAACAATGCCCCCCTGCTGAACCCTTCAAACCCGAAATAGTCATGGTCGGACGGTCTAACGTAGGGAAATCATCATGGATTAACGCCATGTTTCAACGCAAGGGCATCGCTAAAACCTCAAACACACCGGGCAAAACTCGGTTGATTAACTATTATGATGTTAAAACCAGTCAGCCCAAAAAAGCCTTTGTCCCTGATGTTCCTTTCCCTGATGGCAAAGCCAGCTTGAAAATACCAGCATCGTGGTTTTTTGTGGATTTACCCGGATATGGGTATGCCAAAGTAGCCAAAACCATGCTGGCGGAATGGAGTAAACAGTTGGAACGCTACATTCGTGAACGGGAAAGCATTAGTTTGATTATTCAGCTAATAGACGCTCGCCACGGGATGTTACCGCCTGACGCTGAGATGCTGGGGTATTTAATTGAGCAAGGCTTACCCTTTCAAATTGTGCTAACCAAGGCAGATAAATGCACCAATAAAGAGCTTCAAGCTTCTATTAATAAGGTGAAATTGGTTTTGAAAGAATTTGGCATTGAAGGGGTTACGCCCATTCAATTTTCCGCTGAAACCGCCAAGGGTAAACGGGAATGTTGGCAACAACTGCTAGAAGTGGTTCAGCTAGAATTGGCAGATATGCCCGAAGATAAATCTTAACTCTTCAGGAATGTTTAAATAGCTTGTTTTTTCGTAAAAAAACCGTTATTGTAGTAAGAACCTAAAGTAGTTGTTTTTAAATACAAACAACTACTTTAGGGTGAAATCCGTTAGAGTTTTAAAATAGGAATCTTTTTTATTATGCGTATTAACCATTTATTAGCTGCTGTATTTACCTTGGCGTTAGTATTTGCACCTGTTTCCGCTTTTGCTACAGAACACCATGATGCCCACGCTAAAGCCGAACACCATGATGCCCACGCCAAAGCCGAACATCATGATGCCCACGCCAAAGCTGAACACCATGATGCCCACGCTAAAGCCGAACACCATGATGCCCACGCTAAAGCCGAACACCATGATGCCCACGCTAAAGCTGAACACCATGAAGCATCTCATAAATAAGTAGTTCTGGTTAATTAGACTGTTAAAGGCTGAGGTGATCGTTCTTAACGAAAACGTCAGTCTTTAACTTGTTTTCAGGTTGTAACAATTTTCGCTTCATAATCTATTGTAAAAAAACTTTTTGCCGAAGCTTCTTAAAAGAAGGAGTTTGGATTTTGATGGGAAATCGTTTTTTTTGTTCACCCTACATTTCAATGGTGGCGTTAGTGGTTATTGTGGCTCAAATGCCTGTATTCGTAAAAAGCCAACTGCCACCTAATAAGTTAGGGCGTTACCGAAGTATGGGTATTGAACGTCCTTACTAAGGAAGTGAAATACAAAAATCGTGTTACTTGGTTATTGTTTATCTGTTTATGTTGTGTGTTAAATGAAAAGGAATCCGTTTATGATGAATTTCAATCGTCTTACCCAATGTGTGTTAGCTGTAGTTGCCGTTATGATGGTGGCTCAAGTACCTGCAATGGCAGAAGGTGGGGCTAATCAGCAACAGTGGCAAGCCCAACGCCAGCAGATGCAGCAACAGCATCAGCAACAAAAACAACAGTGGGAACAGAAAAAAGGCGAAATGCAGGCTCAAAGAGAGCAGTGGCAAGCCAAAAAAGGCGAAATGCAGGCTCAAAGAGATCAGTGGCAAGCTAAAAAAGGTGAAATGAAGGCTCAGCATGAGCAGATGCAGCAACAGCGTCAAGCACAACTGCAGGAACGCCAAACGCAGATGCAGGGTAAATACCAAGAACGTCAAGCTAAGATGCAGGAAATGCAAACTAAAATGCAACAACGTCAAGGCCAATTACAGCAACGGGCAGCCAATAAACCTCAATAACGATTGACCGTTGATGCTATTTTGAATTTTAAGCGGAAGACACACCACGTCTTTCGCTTCTTTTTTTGACTCTTCAAAAGAGAAGCCATTTAAAGAGTAGGCAAAACCGTTTACATTTAAGTCTTTGCAAGAGAGTTTGTTTCTGTTACCCTGAAACAGTAAAAGCTCTGTTGTGAAAAAGCCTGATGCGAAAAGCTTTTTCCTTTATCACACAGTGAAATTATTTGAATTATCTTGTATTGGTTAGGCTGTTTTTAGATGGCTGAATCGGATTTTGGTCTGTATTTGGCACTTAATGAAAAACGGTTAAAAGGAGACACTATTTTGGCACATTTAAGATTAGATGATATGACCCTTTCTTCGGGGAAAAAAGCAAGACTAACCCGTTTAATGTATCAAAACGGCCCTGGTAATGGCAAATTGATGATTTTACCTATTGACCAAGGCTTAGAACATGGGCCGATTGATTTCTTTGGCAACCCTGCTTGTGGCAACCCAGATTTCCAATTTCAATTAGCGGCTGCTGGCAACTATTCGGGTATTGCGTTGCACTATGGTTTGGCTCAAAAATATTTCCACCAGTATGCTGGTAAAGTGCCTTTGGTATTAAAATTAAACGGAAAAACTTGTATTCCGCCTGATGCTAATGCGTTTTCACCACTAACTTCTACCGTAGAAGATGCCGTGCGTTTAGGGGCAGATGCCGTTGGTTATACCTTGTTTGTTGGTACGCCTGAACAAGACCGTGATATTCGTCAGTTCATGGAAGTACGCCAAGAAGCCGAACGTTTCGGGATGCCTGTCATTGTATGGGCTTACCCTCGGGGTTCTTATGTGGATAAAGTGGGTGGCAAAAACAGCTTGTATGCCATTGATTACGCCGCAAGAGTAGCCGCTGAATTAGGGGCAGATGTGGTAAAAGTGAATTTCCCTGAAGTGGGTGCGGATAAGCAAGCGACTTCTCCTGAACCTTACAAATCGTTAACGGATTCTGAACAAGAAGCTGCAACACGGGTTGTAAAATCTGCTGGTAAAACGTTGGTTATTTTCTCTGGCGGTAGTAAAGTTACCGAAGAAAAATTGTATAAAAACGTTGAATTAGGCATGAACGCTGGAGCAGTAGGCTTAATTTTCGGAAGAAATATGTGGCAACGCCCTATGGAAGAAGCAACTCGCATTTCCTTGGCAACGCAAGAAATTTTGAAAAAGTACTAATTTTGCAGGGTGTTGGTTCTTAAAAGAATCAACACCTTGTTTTTATCCCTTCCCTTTATTATGACCCTTAAAAGGAAACTGAACTCATGGCTAAAATTAAAGTTGGTATTAACGGCTTCGGTCGGATTGGTCGGATGACTTATCGGGCTATTTTGTTGAACCCTAATGTAGATGTAGAAGTGGTTGCCATCAACGATTTAACATCGCCTGATATGCTAGCCCACTTGTTGAAATATGATTCCGTTCACCGCACCTTAGATGCTGAAGTATCTTATGGCGAAGGTAGCTTAATTGTTAACGGGCAAACCATTAAAGTATTATCCGAAAGAGACCCTGCTAACTTGGGTTGGGGTGCTTTAGGCGTTGATATCGTTTTGGAATGTACAGGGTTGTTTACCAACGCTGCCAAAGCCAAAGCCCACCTTCAAGCGGGTGCTAAAAAAGTAATTATTTCCGCTCCAGCAACCGATGAAGACATCACGCTAGCCATTGGTATCAACACTGATAGCTATAACCCTGATTCGCATAACATCATTTCTAACGCTAGTTGCACCACCAACTGCTTAGCCCCAATAGCCAAAGTATTACACGAGGCGTTTGGTATTGAGCATGGCTTGATGAATACCATTCATAGCTACACGGGCGACCAACGTTTAATTGACGCCCCTCATTCGGATTTCCGTCGGGCTCGTTCGGCTCCTTTATCGATGGTGCCTAGTTCAACAGGTGCGGCAAAAGCCATTGGCTTGGTATTGCCTGAATTGAAGGGCAAATTGCATGGCTTGTCTGTTCGGGTACCAACCCCTGATGTTTCTTTGGTAGATTTAACCTTCGTTTCCAAAAAACCTGTAACTGTTGAAGCTATCAATGCTGCTATGAGAGCCGCTGCTGACGGTGCGTTGAAAGGTGTATTGGAATATAACGATAAACAGTTGGTTAGCTCTGATTTTGTGGGTAATGCCCATAGTTCCATTTACGACCCGACGATGACCTGCATTATGGGCGATAATTTGGTGAAAGTTGCTGCTTGGTATGATAATGAATGGGGTTATTCCAACCGCTTGGCGGAATTAACCCAATTTGTTGCTTCTAAATTGCCAGTGGCTTGTGCTGTTTAGCTTGAGAGTAACCTAGCCTAGTTTAACTATTTTGAACGAGTGCTTCTTTTGCGTTTTTAACGTGGTGGAAGCACTCGTTTTTTGATGTAGCCCGATTAAAAGATTAAAAATAGCGTAAACTCTTGGTTCTGGACGACACACAGGTCGTCGCCTACGAAGGGGAAATTAGCAGATTACTGTAGGGGCGAACCCTTGTGGTCGCTTGTTTTGGGTGCGGAATAAGGAATAAGGGTCATCCTTTGTGCAAACCCAATCTTTTTTCTTTTGCTCTGCAACACCTAGGCTACCTCACTTCATTCTTAGTAAAGTGTGGTAGAATATAAAATGTATTTTAAAATAAAAAACGATTTACTATGATGTTATTACTTGATGAAGAAAGGGTTGAAGCCTGATGCTTTTACAATCTATCACAAAAAAAGTAGCCCCTGCAGTGTTGGGTTTAGGCTTGCTGGTGGCAACAACAGTGGCCTCTGCTTCTGCCTTTGCTGCTGATACTGTAGGCTTTGTTGATTTCTCAAAATTACTAGGAGGCTATGAGCAGTTTCAATCCTTCCAAGCCGATTCTAAAGTAAAAGAAGCCGAAATTAACAAAATGAAAGCAGACTTTGTTAAACAGCTAGAAGATGGTCGTAAAACAGCTGCTAGCAACCCTATTCAGGCTGAAAATTTAGAAAAGCAGTTAGCTGAAAAGTTTAGAGTAAAAGTAACTGAATACCAAACATGGCTAAATAACAAAAACAAAGAAATTGATAACCGTGTTAATTCCACGATTAAAGCCGTTGCTACAAAGCAAGGGGTTTCTGTTGTTTTGGATAAAGACCAAGTATTAGTGGGTGGTGTGGATTTAACCAATGAGGTTATTTCTTCTTTAAATAAGCCAGCTACGGCAATGCCTGCGGTTTCCCAATCACAGAAATAGCCTTAAAATAAACGAAAACACAAAGAGCCAAGTATTAAATGACTTTGCTTTTTGTGTTTTTCGCTTCCAGCTAAAATGCGGAAGGTACATTCTACCGTTATTTGTTGGTATTATTACTGGCTAGCCATAATATCATTGTCTCTCCATATCAGGCGGGCGTACACAGAGGTAACGCCCCTACGGTATTCTTTAGATAGTTTTATGTAGGGGAGACCCTTGTGGTCTCCCAAATCAAGATTTTATGACGTTTTAAAGAGTTCCGTATTCTTGTTACGAAGCGTATTCCGCAATTGGCTAAAAAAGCGTTAACTTGTATTATCTAGTATTTTTGATATACTAACTTTATCAGCACGTTTTAAAATTACTGCGGATTAAATAACTGCCATGCAAACGACGACTTCCCCTTCTTCTTCTTTTCTTCTTACAACGCTGGCTAATACCCCTCCGAAAAAAACGCTATCCCCAAAAAAACCACCCCAAACCATGGTAGCTAGTGGTGTGTTAGGGTTACAAAAAACACCAGCTAAAACGCAAGAAGGTCTCGTTATTAACCAGCTACTGTACAAAGAAGAAAGCTGGCAAACCTTACCCCTCATAAAAACAGGTTTTTTGTGGGGTGGGTTACTCGGTGCAACGTTACATCCAATTATTGGGCTAGCAGGCTCTGTTATTAAACGACAATGCATTCACACAGGGCAGGCGTGGAAACAAGAAGGCGTAAAAAAAAAGAAAGCCATGCTAACCAATACGGGTAGATTTTTCGTGTGGTTAGGTGTAAATACCCCCTATGTAGATACCCATGATTTGAAATCATGGGGAACAACGGCTTTTAAAGGGGGGTTCTTCGGGGGGTTAATGGGTATTGGCTTAGCGTGGGGGGTGGTTGCTCAAATTAAACATGGCCTACAAAGTATAGAAGCTGATGCCCAAGGCAATACCAATTTACTAAAAACCGCTACATGGGAACATAAAGTTAATAACGCACTCAATCAAACGAATCAACCCTTGATGGAAAGAACACCAGCCAAAGCTGAAACCACCCAAAAAAACCAGATTGAAGCAGAAGAAAAAGCTTATCAACAATGGAGAAAACGAACCTTTAGCCACAGCCATACGTTCAACGCCATGCTGGCTTCAGGGTTAATTTATTCATTACTAACCCTTGGGTTAAATGCCTTAGTAAGCAAATTAGTGTTCAACCAATTAACCAAAACCAATTGGCCTTGGCATCAATGGTTTAAAAAGTTAGAACAAGTCGTGAATCATCCCGTTGTAGTGGGAGAAAAACACCCTAGTTTAAAGAAATTACATCCGTTCATCAATTGGTTACCGGGGGTAAAGAATGGAAAATTTACGCTTAAATCCATTATCAACAGAACGAATATCGATTCTGGGCGATGGCTCAGTGCAGCATTTATACGGACTATACCAACCCCTGCTGAGCCCAACCCCACCCAAAGATTACTTTACTTTTTAGAAAAATCTCAAGAGAATTTTTTCTTTCAGCTCGCCTCTGCTAGATATCATCCTGTTACGTTACTACAGTTATTTGTAACGGCTTCGGTTGCTTCAGCCTTAATGACCATTAGCAATAAACGATTGGTTAAACGAGTAGAACAAACCATCCAAAAGGAAGCCCCTCAGTTACCCTCGCAATTGGGGGCATTAACGGCAGAAGATAAACGACGTGTTACTCGAGTGAAAGCCTTAAAAAAATCGGTAAGCGACGCTCATTTTAGTCAGGATATTGTGGCGTTAGATGCGGTATAATACCAATGCAAAGATTAAATGGCGTGTTCTTTCATCGATTGTCGTTTCTAGCTTCAGCTGGTTGGTTTGTCGGGGGGTGCCTGTTTGGGCACCCCCCGACACGCTTTTTAATTTTTTTGGACAAATTCAGGGGCAAGCCCCTAAAAACCCCTCAAAAAGCCACCCCCCTATACCACTACGGGTATGGACGGGGGATGTTCTTTTTGCCCCTGCGGTGGACGGAACGCATCGGCAGCTGCAGAGCAAATGCGATGGTCGTTCCTACTGGTTGGTTTGAACTCTTACGCTATTTTAACTGTTAATGGGTATAACCCCCTAAAAATCCATAAAAAAAGACCCTCCGTGCAGAAAACTGTCAGCGAAGAGCCTTTGACATCCAAGTGGGTGGGGGGTATTGGGGGGATCCACCTCACCTTGGAGCATTAAAGTAATTCTACGCAAAGATGATAGCTAATGCAAGCAGTTGTGTTAAAACTATTAACATTTTGTTACAAAATCGTCTCTCATTCCTCGTATACCCTATTTAAGGTTTTGAACTTAACGGGCAAGTTGCTTTTTCCCCTTGGGTGTTGGATACCACCACAGCGTTTCCCTCTTTAGTGGTCTCAAACTGGTACGGCTTCCCATCCTTTGTTTCGGGTAATGTTGCACACTTAAAAAACGAGGGGTTGCTATTATCTTCTTTTTTCATAATGTACTGACTATTATCGGATGGTTGCTTTGACGATATAAAAATACTGTAGGGAGAATTTTTGGGGGGGGTGGTAAATTTAATCTCTTCTTCCCGAAAGCCAATACTTAACTTAGCCTGAGTCTCTGTGGGGGAACCCACTTTCAAACTACCAGAAAACCCACTACCAGTGATTGTCTTACCGTCTTTTTGTTGGTTGCTGAAGTCTCGACTTAAACAGGCTTGAGCATTTCCGCCAACATCCTTGCAAATTTCACCCCCATAGGTAAAATTACTGCCACCTGTCCACTTGATATTAACGCTGACTATTGCTTGCATCACTTTGATTCATTACCTTTGTTTAGAGTAGAGGCAGAGAGGATTTTCTTAATTCCTCTCTGCGGGAAACTGTTAGAAATAATAAACTTTTACTTCTTCTTGGAAATTTGTTCGTA
>JAPLIO010000075.1 GCA_026389055.1 Candidatus Melainabacteria bacterium
GAGGTTACGGAAAAAGCCCCATTGGGCGTGCTAATTTTGTTACTGTGCTACTCATTTCGGTTATTTACTAGGTGTAAACGCCCTTATTGCGTTGCTCGTGCCTCATTATCCCATCCCACTGAGACTTTTTCCGTAACCTCAAGTCTTTTTTACACGAACCTACTTGCCTTTTTTTAAAGGGTTTACTAATAATTTATGATGCCCGCTAACCTTTCCAATGCCAATGCTTCTGAATCTAACAATACCCCTTTACCCGAAGACTTATTGTTTGCAGACCTATTAGCGTTGCTTAAAAAACGAGAAATTGCTGCCGACCAATTAACCCTAGTTGAAAAAACGTATGAATTTTCCCGTTTTTTCCATAAAGGGCAGTTGCGTAAAGATGGGGGTAATTACATTACGCACCCTGTTTCAGTTGCACTAATTTTAGCCCCCATGTACTTGGATATCCCCACCATTCAAGCGGCTATTCTGCACGATGTGTTGGAAGATACCCCCTGCACCCCAACGGAGATGAAGCAAGCCTTTGGGGAAGACGTGCTAAAATTGGTGCAAGGGGTTACCAAGCTGGGGCGGTACAAATTTCAAAGTAAAGAAGATCAACAAGCGGAAAACTTCCGTAATATGTTTTTAGCAATGGCAGAAGATATTAGAGTCATCACGCTAAAGCTAGCCGATAGGCTACACAATATGCGAACGCTAGAACATATGCGTGCCGATAAACAAAAACGCATTGCCGAAGAAACCATCGGTATTTTTGCCCCTTTGGCTAACCGAATCGGGATGGGGAATTTCAAAGCAGAATTGGAAGATTTATCGCTTCAATATATTGATGCGGAAGGTTATATTGCGTTAGATACTGGCTTGACAGAAACCCGTGAAGAACGGGAAGAAAACATGAAAGCCGTTATTGCTAAAATTGAAGCTCAATTGGTGGAAGCCCAACTGGAAGGGCGGGTTTACGGTCGGTTAAAGAACCACTATAGCATTTATAAAAAAATGCAGTTCATGCAAAAAGAACTAAAAGATATTTTTGATATTAGTGCCGTACGGGTTATTATTCCCACTGAATCTAACTGTTACGAAGTGTTGGGGCTAATTCATCATGTGTTTACCCCTGTAGCAGGGCGATTTAAAGATTATATTGCCATGCCGAAAAGTAACTTTTATCAATCGTTACACACTACCATTATTGGCCCCAATAAACGCCCTGTTGAAGTGCAAATTCGGACTCAGCAAATGCACGAAATTGCTGAATTCGGGATTGCTGCCCACTTCCATTATAAAAAACACGCTGCAGGCGGGGGCGGAGCCAATGTCCCTTCGTTTAAGGGGTCTGCTAATGACGAAAAACTTTCTTGGCTGAAGCAAATTATTGAAATGCAGAATGAAACCCCTAATGCCAAAGAATTTGTTGAAAACGTGAAACTGGATTTATTCCCAGACCAAGTGTTTGTATTCACGCCTAAAGGGTTAGTGATTAGTTTGCCTAAAGGATCTACCCCCATTGATTTTGCCTTCCGTATTCACACAGAAATTGGGTATCGGTGTGCGGGTAGTGTGGTGAATGAAAAAATGGTGCCGTTGGATACCGAGCTTCAAAATGGCGATATTGTAGAAGTTATTACCAACAAGAAGGCGTCGCCTCGGTTGGATTGGGTGAATGTGGTGGCTACGCAACACGCCAAAACCCGCATTCGTCAATGGTATAAAAAGCATTATAAAGCCCAGCATGAACAGCAGGGAAGGCAATTGCTAGAAGCAGATTTAACCCGTGCAGGGTTGGATGCATTGATTAAATCAGGGCAACTGGCAGAAGTAGCCAAAGAGTTGAATTATATAACCATTGAAGATTTGTATGCAGGGCTTGGTTATGGCGAACTAGGGTTGGCACGGGTGGTTAATAGGCTAAAAAAGAATGGTGCTACCGAACCCGCAGGCACTACGGTGAAGTCTGCTACCCCTGCGTCAGAAAAAACATCGGAAAAGACGGCTCAAGAAGCCTTCCAAGCTTTGACAGAAGCCCTGCACGCCAAGAAGAGTAATGCCACGCATTTTGCGGAAATGGCAACAAAAACGGCTAAACGCTCTGAAGTGGAAGCATCGCAACTTTCTAAAAATGAAGCCAGCTTGAAGGCATTAAAAGGGCTTCAATACCATATTGCCAAGTGCTGTATGCCTGTACCCGGTGATGCCATTACGGGGATTGTTACACGCTCAAGAGGGGTAATGATTCATCGAGATGATTGTATTAACACATTGCAGGCAAACCCTGCTAGAATGATGTGTTTAGATGGTGGATGGAATGGGGCGATTGCGATGAAAGAAACGTTGCACCAAGTAGCGATTGATATGCAGGTGATGGATAGAGTGGGCGTACTGAAGGAAATTTTAAGTAAAATTGCCGATGAAAACGTGAATGTGGATAGTGCTAAATGCCACCGTAGTGCGGAAGACCGTTCGGTGTTTATTGAAATTGGCGTGGAAGTTAGGCATTTAGAAGAGCTGGAGCGGATTTTGGTGGCTATTCGTAAATTGCCCGATGTGGTGATGGTGAAGCGGAGCCACTATCGGTTGAATAAAACGGATTAAAGCCAAGCATCAATGAGGCGGAATAGTTGATTGCTTGGGGCTAGAGCTTTATGGGGGGTGGTATTTGTTGATTGCCCTGCAATCACTCTGCTTCTAGCAGACCCCCCAAACCCCC
>JAPLIO010000194.1 GCA_026389055.1 Candidatus Melainabacteria bacterium
TGAAACATCTAGCCCTAAATCCAATTCAACATCAAAAGATAAGCCTGTGTCTTCGTCTTCTTCATCCTCTTCTATAAAGGCTTCCCAATTTTTTAAATTTCGCTTTAAACCTTTATTGTTTTTAGCACTGGTGTTAGCAGGTTTTTTGCTTAATGCTTTACCTTCTTCTTCTGTAACGAATGGTCGTTTGTTCTCAGTTACTTTCGTTTTGGCAGGAATAAAAGAAGAAGAAGAGTCGTTGGTCAGTTTCATGAGGATTAAGTCAGCTCCTGTAGGGTTAAAATGGTTTCATTCAATAATAATGATGGATAAATTAAATGGTGCTAGAAACCAGTATATACAAACCGTTTCTATTTATATTATACGGATTTTTATCCTAAATACTATAACTATCGTAAAGTTTTGTTGCAATTTTTAGCTTGATTGAAACTTTACCCAAAAAATAGGTTTTATTCTTATATGCTATTCTCTCAAATTAGTTTGATTGAAGCAACTATGCACTTTTTTAAAAAATAAAACGAAACAACATAAAGGATGGTTTCTCACATGGTGAAAAAACACTTATTATCTCTTTTATTGCTAAGTATTATCGCATTTAATGCGTTAGTAGTTACGGCTGCTTTCGCAGAAGATGATGAACGGATGCCCGTTGTCCAATCCGAAAAGGCTCGTTAATACCAATTTCAAATAGAATTATCGTCAGCGTCTACGTTGTTACTAACCAGTCAAAAATCCTCAACGTACTTCTATGTACGCCTGCGGTTTTTAACTGGTTAGTGCCTAGTATCCATCTAACGCTATTTCCATTTGAAAATGGTATAATTTTCTTAAAAAACATAGATAAAACAAAAGTGTAGTATTCCTTACAAAGAGCATACTACACTTTTTGCGTTTGAATAACTACTGTTGTTCGCCCAGCCCCAAAGCTTGAACTTCTTCGGGTACACCCCCACGCAACTGCCATGCAAACATCAAAATTTCAGCCACAGCTTGGTATAAATCAGGCGGAATATCCGTATCCACATCCACAATACGATAAAGGGTTCTTGCCAACAACGCATTTTCCACAATCGGGATGTTATTAGCCCTAGCAATCGTTTTGATTTGTTCTGCAAATAGTTCAGCCCCTTTGGCAACCACTTTCGGGGCTTCCATCTCTGCTGGATTGTATTTAATAGCCACCGCCACATGAATGGGGTTAGTGGTAATCACATCCGCCGTGGGAACGGCTGCTAGGTTTTGCCCCATCATCATTTGCATGCGTTTTTGTTTTAGCATTTGTTTAACCATCGGGTCGCCTTCAGATTGTTTGTATTCATCTTTCACTTCTTTAAGCGACATTTTCTGGTCGTTTAAAAATTTCTGGCGTTGATATAAATAATCAAACCCACCAATGGCTAAAAATGCCATACCCGCGGTATAAATGAAATCTTTTAAAATATTGGCGATGACATATAAAATGACTAATGGGTCTGCAGCTTGAGCAGTGGAAAGCATTTCCCCCATATGTTTTTGAAAACTACCATAGGCAAGATAAAGCAATAGCCCAATTTTTAATAGGTTTTTGACCAGTTCAATCACCGTTCGTTTGGAAAAAATACCTTTCAGCCCGTTAATAGGGTTCAGTTTATCAAACTTAGGGGTAATTACCTTTAATGAAAAGAGGGGTCCCACTTGGACTAAATCTGTTAAAATAGCCACGGAAATGGCGATAATTAAAAAAGGGCCTACGCTGAAAACCAATACCCGCAAAGCATGAAGCAATAGAAACACCCAGCCAATTTTTTCGATAGATTTATGTTCAATGGTTTGAAAATAGACGATAAACAACTCTTTGAACAGTTGCCAAACAAAGGGCATAAATAGCATGGCCACGGCAAACATGGTAATTAAAAAAACAGAAGAGGATAAATCCTTACTTTTAATGACTTGTCCTTCGTCTCTGGCACGTTTAATTTTTTGTTGTGAAGCCTCGAAAGACTTATCTTCGTCGCCCATGGGTGCTTAGCCTATTTCTGCATCGTCGTCGTCATCATCATCATCATCGGGGGCTTCCTCTTCCAGTAACAGAAAATCCTGAATTTCGACGCTTAAATAATGAGGCAAGTTCTCTTCTTCACGCAAAATGCGTTGCAAGGCTTCAACATCGCCCAGTTTATAGATGGTAACCAGTGTTGCATGAGCCACATCCATATTTTCATCAAACAACAAGGGGGTTAAGGAAGGCAAATCCGTTACTTCGCCCACTTCTGAAAGAGCTTCTACTGCAGCTAAGCGAATAGAAGGGGCCTCATCCTGCAAAGCTTTTAGCAAACTACCTAAGGCTTTTTCCCTAGAAACAGACTGATTCTGTTGCCCTAACCGACCAATAGCCGTTACCACCTGTTCAAACAGAAACGTCGTTTTTTTGCGAAACCCTTGTTGAGCTTCAAATAAATCCAGTAAGGGTTCTAATGCCCGAATATCGCCTAGCATACCCAAGGCTTTTACGGCGGATTCCTTCACATAAACCGACGATTCCTTCTCATCTTTCAGTAAGGCAATCAGCGGGTTTACCGCCCGAGTATTTTGCAGACGACCTAAGGCTTCAGCCACTTCTAAGCGTACCCGATAGTTAGTGGTTTTATCATGCAGTAGGGTCATCAGCGGAACGGTCGCTTCTTCAGCACCCATCACGCCTAATAACCGAATAGCATGGCACCGTAGTTTGACAATGGGTTCCTGTTTAAGTAAGGCACTATAGCCAGAAGCTCCGTCTGCTACTTCATCAAACAACCGAACCCCTGTGCCAACCGCCATGGCAATTAATGTGGGAATGGTGCCTCTAACTTTAATGTTGCCCAGCCCTTGGAGGGCTTCCAGTAATAGGGGCACGCAGGTAGATTGTTTGAGCAGTTCAATAATAGTGGGTACTAACCAAAACGGTTGTTGGGTAAAATCTTTTTGTTTTAGCAGCGTGAAGGATTGCTTCAAGGCCGATTGTCGTTCTGCTAGCGGGGCAGATTCATTGAGAACGCTATTGAGTAATTCCCGCAGTTGCTGAGATTTTTCTGCTTCGATACCCGCCGTTTTTTCGGCGTACAAGGTGGGTTCTGTTTCAAAATATTCATAGGGCGAAAGCCCCTCTAATTCAATAGGGGTAAGGTCTTCTTCGTTTTCGGGTTCTTCAAAGTCATCAAAATAATCAGACTGAGTAGTATAAAGCACACCCATAGCGGTACTAGTAGCCACTAACGGGGCTGGAAAGCACCGTGAAATTACCCGCCTGTAAAGTTGGGAGAAGGAATCTAGGGAAGAGAAAATCGTCATCATACGGTTGTAGCGATTCTCCATATATCATTTACCCTAACTGTTTAATAGTGAAACAGTTAGTGATATTACTATAGTATTAGTAAAGCAAAAACATAGCCCATTAGCAAGTAACAACCATTTTTTCGGTAGGGGACGCCCCCCGTGGCGTCCCGTTTCTTGATTGAACGGTATTTTGGGATTGTGGTATTCGGGTGAGGTTAATGGTCGGGACGCCACGGGGGGCGTCCCCTACGGTTTGTTCTGATTTTCTTCATCGAATGCCCATTGGGCGGGGTTGTTTTCAATGTACAAACGAACGCTCTGCAAATGGGCTTCATTTCGGATAATTTGATCGTAATACCCCCGTTGCCAAACGGGCATTCCCACGGTTTTTTGATGTTGGTTGATTAAAAATGTTGATTTCCCTTTGAATGTACGAACAATTTTCCCAAGGGGCGTTGGTTGGTTGGCGGATGCCATAAATGGCACCCCTACAGAAGGTTCTGTTCTCGTTGTAGGGGCGTGATTTATCACGTCCGCCAAGGATTTCGGAACGGAGTGGTCATTTTCAATAAACACGATGATGAAATGGATATGATTGGGCATAATGATAAAGGCATCCAATAAAATATTGGGATAATGCATCGGCATTTCACGCCAAACGGATTCAACCATCTTGCCTGCATCGTTTAATACCATGGTATTGTCTACAATATCGCCAAATAAATATGCCCTATTTTCGGTACAAATGGTGATAAAATACGCCCCATTTTGAGCATAGTCATATGCGGTCAATCGGAGTGGTTTTCGTTGTGGCAACGATTGTTTCATGGGTACTCTCTTCTTGAAGGGATTTCTATTTTTATTTTACGATAAATATTTTCCGTAGGGGACGCCCCCCGTGGCGTCCCGTTTCTTGATTGAACGGTATTTTGCGATTGTGGTATTCGGGTTGGGTTAATGGTCGGGAGACCACAAGGGTCTCCCCTACAGAAATTTTACCTTTCTACACCGAACAATGGAAGTTGTAGGGGGAATAGCCCATCAATTTTTGGTAAGTTGTTATACTGAATAGGTGTCGAGAAGCATGATGTAACTAGATGTGTTTTTGAGGTGGATGTAACAATTTCTACATCAACGGAAGAATGCCCTAAAGTTACCCCCTGTTTTGAACGAAAAGCCAATTATGGCGAACGATGTAAACAAGTAGCCTGCCTAGTTACCACCCTAGTCGATGTTTAAAGTGTGTGAACATCAAGTTTGGTAGCTAGGAAACAAACTTTTCCATTTGGAGGAAAATTAAACATATGTTGAATGCGAAAAAAGGGTTTACCTTATCAGAACTTTTAGTATCGTTAGCCGTATTGGGCTTGATTGCTGCTTTTGCTGTGCCGAAGGTTTTAACCTCAGTAGGTAACAGTACCTTATTGGCTAATGCTAAAGAAGCCTTGTCTACTATTAGTGGTTCGTATCAAGCCTTAAAAGCAGACTACGACGGTATGATTCCAACCACTTTAGGTAACAACTTAACAACAGGCGTACCTTCTAAAATGAGCTATGCCCAAATTGGTACTTATACACAAGGGGCTTTTGGTACAGTGGATGCCTTTGCAGCGGCTGCCGCTGTGGCTGGTCTTAACTCTGTTCGATTTGCCAACAATGCTATTGTGACGTTTGACACCAGAGATACCTTTGTTGCCGGTGCGTTGGGTACTATTGGCAGAACAGTATACAACGTAGACCCAGATGGTACAGGTCCTAACAAAGGTTTTACCGTTATATTAGGTTATGATGGCCGCGTGTTTATTCCTGGTCTTGCAGCACTAGCTGCACCTTTTACCAGCTATGTTAAAGCTACGACTGGTGATACTGAAGTAGTCGCCATTACCCCTAACGCTAGTGGTGCAGCCGCTACTGCTGGCGGTGTTGATTATACACCTTACTACAGCGCCGGTATGGTAACCTAAGCCCTATTGGGTTTAGTGTTTACTGCTAACTGTTTTACAGTACCCGTCGTTGCCCTAAAAAAACAATGGCGGGTTCTTGTTTGTGGCAGGCAATATCCCTTTGTAGGGGCGGAGCGATGTGTCCGCCCGAATGAAGATGTAATACCAATTCAAAGATTAAATAGCGTAAAATCATGATACGGGACGCCACGGGGGGCGTCCCGTACAGAAGATTCGATAACCGTTGTAGGGGCGTGATTTATCAAGTCCGCCAACGATTGCGGAACGGAGCGGTCATTTTCAATAAACACGATGAAATGAATATGGTTGGGCATGATGATGAAGGCATCCAACAAAATATTGGAATAATACAATGGCATTTCATGCCATACGGATTCAACCATCTTGCCTGCATCGTTCAATACCATTGTATCGTCTACAATATCGCCAAATAAATACGCCCTATTTTCGGTGCAAATGGTGATAAAATAAGCACTCTTTTGCGTATAATCGTACGATTGTAATCGGAGCGGTTTTCGTTGCCGTAAAGATTGTTTCATGATTTTACGCTATTCATTCAAACGGTTAATGGCTTTATATCCCCTTGGGGAAAAGTTCCGTCCAACGGTTGGTAACAGCAGATTGCACGGCTTCGCTCATGGCAATTTCATCAGGCCATTCCCGAGTAAAACCCTCAGTCTCCCACTTCTTCGTGGCATCAATCCCCACCTTGCTACCATAAGCCCACATCGGCGTAGCATGATCCAAAATATCCATCGGCCCTTCTGAAAACGCCATATCCCGCTTGGGATCGGTATTATTAAACACATGCCAAGCCACCGCAGCCACATCCTGCACATTCACATGGGCATCGCACACCACCACATATTTACTAAACATCAACTGTCCAAACCCCCACAGGGCACTCATCACCTTGCGGGCATGGCCGGGGAAGCGTTTATTAATGCTAACAATCACACAATTATGGAACACGCCCTCCCACGGCAAATTCATATCCACAATTTCAGGCAGAAAAATCTTCAACAACGGTAAGAATAGTTGTTCCGTTGCCTTACCCAAGTAACAATCTTCTTGCGGCGGCTTACCGACAATCGTTGTCATATACGTCGGGTTTTTGCGGTGCGTCATCGCCGTAATGTGGAAAATCGGGAAGTTATCCGCCAACGAATAATAGCCCGTGTGGTCGCCAAAGGGGCCTTCCCACTTAATTTCATCCAGCAACACATAGCCTTCCAAAATAATTTCCGCTTGGGCAGGCACTTCTAAATCCACCGTTTTACATTTGACCAATTCAACCGCTTTTTGATGCAAAAAGCCCGCAAACAACAGCTCATTCAACCCCTTAGGCAACGGAGCCGTGGCACTGTAAACAATATGCGGCGGGCATCCGAGAGCAACCGCCACTTCAATTCTATCTTTGCCCGCTTTGCGAGCATTTTCATACATGTGGTTACCATCGTGGTGTTTATGCCAGTGCATGCCCGTGGTGCAGTTGTCGTACTTCTGCATGCGGTACATGCCCACGTTGCGTTCGCCTGTGAGCGGGTCTTTCAAAAAGACGCAAGGCAACGTGATAAACGGCCCACCGTCATCGGGCCAGCAGGTGAGAATCGGTAATTTGTCGAGCATTGGTTGGCTGGTGTCGGTGATGACGACTTCTTGGCAGGGGGCGGTTTTCCCTCGGAATGGTACGGGGAAGACGTGGCGAAGTTCGGCGTATTGCGGAAGCATTTTCACTTTATCCCAAAGCGAACTGCTGGAAAGGGCGGCGAAATCTGGCTTGGCGAAAAAGGCGATACGGTCTTGCCCCGCTTGGTAGCTTTCCATGCCGAGAGCCATTAGCGTTCGGCGGTGGTTGCCCACGGCGTTGATGAGCAGAGGCACGTCGTAGCCTGTAACGTTGTGGAAGAGGAGGGCTTTGTTTTGGTCTTCGGGCAGTTTGGAGATGCGGTCGGTGATTTCGGTGATTTCTAGGTGGCAACTGACGGGGGCGTGCACGTCGATAAGTTGGTCGTTTTGGCGGAGGCGGTCGACGAAGGCGGGTAAGTCGGCATAGTTTTTGGCGAGGCTTTTGGGGATGGTCGGTAGCGTGCTAGTTTTGCTAGCATCAGAAGGTGATTTGGGGATGGTCTGGTTTTTCGGGGTGGGGTTTGTCATGGAGAATTTTTGCCTTTAATTTGCAGGGAAGTCTGAACGTAAAACAGAGAGAATGGGGTCTAGAAATGCGAGTGCTTCATGATTACTATCTAAATAGCCCTTATTTAAGCCTGCACTAAATTTACAATCGCACCATTGTTCCATAGAAGCTAAGTAAACTTGTGCCTTGGCTTTATCTAAAGATTTTGGTTGTTTGGGTAGGTTATTACAATTTTCTTCAAACCCAGCCAATACCGCCTGATATTTAGGGTTTGGTAAATGAGTGGCTATTTTCAGGCATAGGGTTTCCAAATCTTTAAAGTCAGCCCCTTGAACGGTAAATATGCCCATTTTAACTTCTTGACTAATCCATTCCCCTTTTTTAATGACATAGGGGTTATATTGATTAAAAGTGCCATCCCAAGTCATTTGATTCTCAGGATTCAACCGATAATTTTTAGAGGTGTTAAATGTTTTTTTAAATCGTTTAGTTGCCTCTTCCAATTTATCATCACCATCTACAATAACAGTAATACTTCTTGGAATTTCTTGCCCTAATGTCAGCAATAATTCTTCTACAATTCTATTGCTGATATTAGCACCCCCTCCCCCATCTACAAACTCGGCATCAAAGGTTAGAGTTACATTTTTTTCTAAATCAATCTTCTTCACATCTATTTTCTTTGAAAATAATGTTTTGAAAAAGTCTACATCTGTTGAACCTTCGCAGAAAATAACATGTTTATCATTATATTTATTTTGCATTGCTTATCCTCTGAAATCTGATCCATGTTTTATTAAAATACTCATTACCTCTTGGTCAATTTTAACCACTTGAAGATGCTCGCCCACTCGTTGCAATTCGTACACCCGAACTTTTAAGCCTTGCCCACCCTCTTTTACAGGTTTGGTTAAATCAGGGTTTTCGTTGAGAAGGGTATTCAAGCTTTCCAATAGCTCATATGAATGCGTGGCGATGAATGATTGCTTGCCGTGTTCCAACCCAGCGGTGGCTAGCAGTTGCCAAAACTGACTTTGCACCGAATAGTGAAACCCATTTTCAGGCTCATCAATTAAAGTAATATTAACATCATCACACGAAACTTCTGACGGCTCTAAAAAACAAAGTAGTGCAAATAGCTTAATAAAGCCATCTCCCATGTTATCTATAGGTAACAGTTTAGGTAACCCTATATCACAAAACATTTCATCTCCAGAAGAAAGACGAATATCTTTCAATGAAGGTTCTATTTTTTGAAGTTCTTCTAAAAGGGACTCTCGTTTTTTATTGTCTAAACTCAACTCTGCGTATTGAAACGCTGTAAAAGCTTTCATGGGGAAATTACTAGAAAAAATACTGTCTGTCATTTCTGAAAGAGCATACCGAAAAAAGGGCTTAGAAGAGGGTATAATAACTTCTTGTTCCATCTTTGTATTAGCTGATAGAAATGTTTGTGTGAAGCTTAGCGTGGAATTATCTCTGTTTCTATTAAGCGTTAAACCAATGACGTAATCGGTCATATCTTCTTCAGAATCTTTAAAACTACATCTAGTATTTAGTATTGACTGTTTTATATTGAATATATTTTGAATTAATTTATACTCTTTACCAATAGATTCAGCACCACTCAACAACAAACAAACTAATTTTTTCAACCAACTATTATCAAAAGTATGCCCCTTTAAACGACTTAATCCTACCGCCTGTAATAGACTGGTTTTACCTGTGTTATTTTTGCCGACAAAGATGTTAATATGCCCTAAGTCATCCAACGTCAGTTTTTTAAAGCCCTTAAAGTTTTCAACCGTAAATTGTTCCAACATCTCAAAACCCTACTTTCTCTAAAAAATTTCACACCTCAATAGGCGGGTCAATTAGCATACTATACCCCCATTGTACCAAAAATCAACCCACCTAGCTTGCGTTAGAACAAACAACCCTAACGGCCTATGGTTTGAAGCTAAAAATATCGACAGAAGCCAACAATAATGCCCCTTCCGTATTTTGGGTAGGAAGCGTATAATAAAATAAAAGCCCACACCCAGCTGGAAAAAGTACCATGAAAAACAGCCATTACCGTCTATTGCTAGGGCTACTCATCGTTGTGATGGGGTGGTTGCCTTCGCCTTTTTCTACCTATGCAAATGCCACGGAAGAAAGCAACTACGAAGGGTTTGAAGCTTCGCCCGAAGCGTACAACTTATTACCCAACGCACAAGACCCCCCTTCGGCTTCTTCCGCAGGGAAACCCACCCAATTTGACCCCTACGCTGGCCCAAGAGGGTATGTACCCACCCCGAAAACGCCCCCAGCTTCGCCCAAAAAACGAGGCTTCTTCAGTGCAGGAAAAATAGATCCGCCCCCCTCGCCACCCGCCAAAGAACCCCCTTCAATGCCGAGAGAATTCCCCGCCAGTGTGGAACCCCTCTGTAGGCTAGGGGTCAATTTACAGGGGGATTCCCCTGATGCCGTGCTAAAAGCAGGGGTTTATAGGGTGTTTACTTACGGAGCGGTTATCAATCCGCAAACCAATGCCATTGTTGGCTTGCCTTCACGGTTAGAGTTGTGGGAACACGGTAAAAAGCGGTTGACTGTTTCGCTGACCCTCATGCCATGGCAAGCCGAACCTGTAACAGCGTTACCCCCACCGCCTGCCGACGCCCCAAAGGAGGGCATGCTGAACCAAGGACCTTACCGTCGGTTGGATGTGGTGATACACCCTTCTGGTGAAACCCTCAAGTTGCAGTATCAACTGGGCGATTTCCACTTGGAAAGCCCGCCGTTGCCTGTTTTACCTTCGTGGGAAGGCGGATAAACTCATTCTGGTTTACCTCGCTTGCAAATAACCTATTTAATTCTATAAAACTTGAAACAGACCCATTGAAGCCACCTCCTGTTTTCTGTAGAATGAGGGTGTCCCGATTTCACTTGCAAGGCAATTGTAACCCTATGATGATGACCCCCCTTCCGCCCGAAATACCCAATAGTTTACCCACCCTAGAATTAGATGAGCAAACCCTAAAAGCCTTAGAAGTATTGCCTTTCAGTGGGGTTTCAGCACCACCCAGCCCACAAAGTATGCCTGGCCACCACACCGTGGAAGATGGGCTGGATAAGCATGATTTTTCTATTTTAGAACGGGTACCTCCGCAATCTTTAGAAGCTGAACAAGCCCTGTTAGGCGGTGTTTTAATTGACCCTGACGCCCTAACACGGGTGGTAGATACCGTGCGGAGCGAACATTTTTATCGTCCTTCGCACCGATTATTGTACGAAACGATTTCTAAATTGTTTGAAAAAGGCGAACCCATTGATTTAATTTCCGTTTCGGAAACGCTCAAATCTAACAATCAACTGGATGCTATTGGCGGGCGGGCTTATTTGAATGATTTAGCCTTGGCGGTTATCACCACAGAAAACTTACCCTATTACGCCCAAGTCATCAAAGAAAAATCGTTGCTACGCCAGCTAATTAAAGCAGGTACTGAAGTGGTTTATGTGGCTTACGAAGAATCAAACGCTGAACTAGCTATTGATAAAGCCCAACAAGCGGTGTTCGCCGTAGCCCAGCACGGCATTTCAGATAGTTTAACCGCCATTGAAAAAATTCTACCTGTAACGTTTGAACAAATTGAAGAACGCAACGCCAATAAAGGTACGCTGATGGGGATGCCTTCAGGGTTTTATGATTTAGACAACTACCTTTCAGGCTTCCAAAAGTCGGATTTAATCATCCTCGCCGCTCGCCCTTCTATGGGTAAAACAGCGTTTTGTTTGAACATTGTAACCAACGCTGCCCTTAAAGAAAAAAAACCTGTCCTGTTTTTTAGTTTGGAGATGAGCAAAGAACAGTTGGTACAACGGATGTTGTGTGCCGAAGCCGAAGTAGATGCCCAACGTATACGGACAGGTGAACTAAACGGAGCAGATTTTGAAAAAATAGCATCCGCCATGGGGCGTTTGGGTGATTCGCCTATTTTCATTGATGACACGCCTTCCATTGGCGTAATGGAAATGCGAGCCAAAGCCAGAAAATTGATGATGGAACGCGGTGGCGAACCCATTGGCTTAATAGTTATTGACTATTTGCAGTTAATGGAAGGTAGAAGTTCCAGCAATGGGGGTGGGGAAAACAGGCAGAATGAAATTGCCGCTATTTCAAGGGGGTTAAAGGGCTTGGCACGGGAATTGAAATGCCCTGTGGTGGCACTTTCCCAGTTGAGCCGTGCGGTGGAATCTCGACCCGATAAGAAGCCGATGCTTTCAGACTTGCGGGAATCAGGCTCAATTGAACAAGATGCGGATGTGGTTATGTTTATTTATAGGGATGAGTATTACAACCCTGATACGGATAGACCGGGTATTGCGGATATTATTATTGCCAAACAGCGGAATGGCCCTGTTGGGAACATTCAGTTGATTTTCCGTAGTAACATTACTCGGTTTATTAACCCGCTGGATACTAAAATTCAGGTATTTTAGATAATACTACTGCAATAACTGCAATACATTTTTATTCTGCACATTGGCTTGCGATAAAATGGCGGTTGCCGCATTCTGCAATACTTGAGCCTGCGTGTATTCCGCCGATGCCTTCGCCACGTCCGTATCCACCAACCGAGATTTTGACCCCGATAAATTATTCACATGCAGTTCCAAATAATCGCCAGCCCGCTGTAGCTGGTTACTAAAAGCACCCACTGTTGCCCGTTGCGTATTCAATTGCTTAATAGCGTTATCCGTATCTTGCAAAAACAACAAGGCTTTATCGGAAGAATCAATTTGAGAAACCCCGTTGTTGTAAATATCATCCAACGTCATGGCAGACCACCGAGCAGGGCTAGTGTAAGCCGTACCATACAGTTTCAATGCAGTACCACTGCTGTTAGCAAATGCCGTGGTTAAATCAATGGTATTACTGGCAGGGTCTGAACCAATGCCCGCCTGAATTCTGGCTTCAGTGGTGGTGCCATCCAACAATTTAACGCCGTTAAACTGGGCTTCTGCTGAACGCCGATTGACATCTTCCACAATACTTCTAATTTCTTGAGCCAACACGCCTCGTTGTTCGGAAGAATTTAAATCAGAGGATAGTTGCACGGCAAGTTCCCGAATCCGTTGTAGCCCATCGGTAACGGTGGATAAAGCCCCTTCAGTAACATCCAGCATGGAAGTGCCATCTTGCACATTTTGAATGGCTCTGCTACTGGCTTGAATTTCGTTGGTCATGCGTTGTGAAATGGAATAGGCGGAAGCATCATCTGAAGACCGTGCCACTTTAAAACCAGAAGCTATTTGCCCTGCCGCTTGGGTGGTACGCTGGGTATTGAATTGCAATGTTTTTAACGCTTTTAGGGCATTGATATTGGTATTGATAAAATTTAAAGGCATGCTCAAAGACTCTCTTTCTCTCTAACGGAAGCTCTGAAAAGGCTCCATAAGGCGTGCTAACTTCGTTATTGTGGTACTCATTCGGTTATTTACCTAGTGTAAACGCCCATCATTGCGTTCCTCATGCCTCGTTATCCCATCCTTCTGAAACCTTTTCAGAGCTTCCTAACATCGATTTTTTCTTGATTTAGCTCTCTGGGTACCGCTGATAGATTATTAAAAAAGTTGCAATAACGTTACAATTAGGGGTCAATTATTAATTCGGTTGTAAAATAGGGAACTATAGACACTTCCTCTAGCTAGAGGAGGAGTACTTCTGAAAAATTTCCTATCCACACAAACGAAAAAAAAGATTTCCCCTATGCTATTATCCAAATCGTCCTCATTCTTCCTAGCCACTATGCTATTAGCTTTAGGGCTACCCACTCTTACGCTTCAAGCGGCAGTTCCCTATAAAGCCAGCGTTAGCATTCAAGGGGCTGCCGCTAATGCGGTTTTCATGCACGGCAACAGAATTCAAGCAGAAACCAAGCTGCTTAATCAGCTAAAAACAGACCCCAACAACACGAAACTGCGTGGGCAGTTAGCCCTTGTTCAAGCCGAATTATACAAACTAGAAGGGGCAGAAGCCAACGCTCTACAAGTGTTGAAAACCAACCCCAACAATGCTACCGCTCTGCTAGCTATGGGAAAAGTACAATGGTATAAAACCACCAGTAGCGATATGACTTTTCGGTCTCAACAAGATGGGTTGTTAGAATCCGCCGCTAGCTATTTTACCAAAGCCGTCGATGCCTCGCCCCTGATGCCTGAAGCTTACACCTATCTTGGGCAAATTCGCCTAGAACAAGGGCAAATCAGCAAAGCCAGAACCGCCATTGAAAATGCCTTACTGTTAGATAAAACCTATGCCGATGCGTGGGTGCAAATGGGGCGTATCAACCTACAAGAAAACCGTTTAACTGAAGCAGGCAAACAGCTAGATAAAGCCATTGCCCTTAACAGTAAGAATGACGCTGCCCACTATTACAAAGGGCAAACGTTGTTGGCTCAAAATAACTTGCGTGGGGCGATAGCCTCCTTAAATACCGCCTTAGCGTTAAACCCCAATTCTGCTCCCATTCACACGGCGTTAGCTTGGGGGTACCAACAACAAGGCAATGAATCTGCCGCTATTGTGCATTACAAAAAAGCGACTCAAATTAAACCCGAATTTACAGAAGCTTATCAGCAGTTGGCTAACTTGTTGCGTACTAGGGGCGATGCTGAACTAGCCATGGCAGAATTGCGTAATAGCCTAAGCGTGAACGGTAAACACTTGCCCACTCTGTTAACGCTTGGCAAATTAGCCCTACAAACCGAAAAAAATCTGCAAGCTGCCGAAGCTTTTCGTACCGTGCTTCGGGTAGAACCTAGCAATGCAGAAGCCGCTAAAGGGTTTGCTTCCGCTTACATTCGCTTGGCGGAATCTGAAACTGAAAGAGATGCTTTTGGTGGCAGTGTTGCCCTGCTTAATGCGGAAAATTTACTACAAGAAGGCTTAAAAGAACATCATGATTCGATTGAATTGCAATTGGCGTTAGCCAAAGTGCAACGCATTAGTGGGTCTGCCATTCAAAGTGAAGAGGTACTAAGAAAAACGTTAGAAGCCCCTGCTACTTCTGATGGCATGAGGCTTTCCCAAGCGGAAGGTTACATCAGCCTAGGGGAATTTCCTAAAGCACAAGAACTAATAACGCAAGTGGTTCAAAATACCGCACCAACAGCGGAAAACCTGCTTTCTGTAGCAGATACGTTGTTAGAAATGGGTGCGTTGGTTGATGCTAAAGCCCTTTACCAAAAAGCGGAAACCGCTGGAGCCAATAATGCCACGGTAGAACGGGCGTTGGCTAGAATCCAACTGCATCAAACCAAAGCGGCACAATCGTTAAGTAAAGCCATGGCGTTGAACCATTGGTATAGCCCGAAGGAAAAAGAGCAATCGAAGGCGTTATTTTTGACTGCGTTAGAGTTAGACCCTTGGCAAGCCAAAGGGCATTTGGCGTTGGCTACGTTGTTGAAGAAGCCTGAAGAATGGCAAGAAGCCAAAACTCATTGGCAAGGCTATTTAACGTTATCGCCCAGTTTGCCTGCTTCAGAGCAAAAGAAGATTGAAGCAAAAATAAAGGCTCTTACCCCCAAGGCAGTGCGTTAAAGATCTATTTTCTCCCCTGTAGTTTTCTGTTTTAGCTTGAATCAATCCCCTCACAATCCCTCTTTCTACTGTTGTTAGCAAGGGGGATTGTTCAATTGTAACGGTATGTAACGCCCCTGTGAAGAATGAAAGACGCTAGGGCTGGCGTGGAGAAGAACCGTAGTAGAAGCGTTAATCTTTAGGTTAATAAAAATTAACCTCTCCCCCCTGTTGACACTCAAATCTGCTTATCATATATTAGTTCATGTGGAGGGGGCGGTACACACTGCCTACGAAACGGATTGGTACATTGAAAACTAAATAACCGAGCGAAAAACTACAGAATTTCTGTAGAATTTAA
>JAPLIO010000088.1 GCA_026389055.1 Candidatus Melainabacteria bacterium
TTGTATTCCCCAGAGGAACAACTGGTTAATAGGCTTTGTGTACGTTGAAAATAGGCTTAAGCGGAAGCTAGAGGCTCCCTAATTGCTCTGCTTCACTACGTTCGCACCAGCCTATCTCCAACTGCATATGGTTTGAAGCTAACATTTTCAGTAAAATTTAGCAAAAGTTAGTAGTACAGCTTTTTTGTAAAGTGCTAAGAATCGTTTTTTTTAGTTTTTTTTAGGGCTCTTTTTAAGCTATAATTGTTACCAGTATTTCAGTTTAATCCGCTTCTTTCAGAAAGTAGAAAAACCACATGATGATGGGTATTTCCCTAACGCACCAAGCTAGCCGTTGGCAATACCGTGGCACCAACGCCCCAGATGTTGCACTTCCGCCCGCTTTTGTAGATGCCGTAGGGGGGTCTCCGCTAGTAGCTCGGTTGCTTTGGAACCGTGGCATTCAAACCGTTGAACAAGCCAAAGCCTTTTTAGCCCCCGCTATTTTTGAAAACTTATTACCCGTAGAAGCCCTGCCTGATGGCGATTTAGCCGTTGAACGCATTCAAACCGCCATTGAAAACCAAGAATCTATCCTCATTTTTGGCGATTTTGACGTGGATGGGATGACGGGCACTAGCATTTTTTACGAAACCCTCAAACGCTTAGGGGCGAAAGTCAGCTTCTACATTCCAGACCGTGCCAATGAAGGGCATGGCTTAAACGCCACGGCGTTAGTTCGGTTAGTCTCAACCAGAGGGCTAAAGCTGGTCATCACAACAGATACGGGCATTTCAAATTTCAATGAAATTAGCCTATTGAAAAGCCTAAATGTAGATACCGTGGTTACAGACCACCACGAATTGCCTGAAAATTTACCGCCTTCGGTTGCCAATTGCAACCCGCAACGCTTGCCAGATGTTGATACCCATCCGCTAGGGGTGCTTTCGGGTGCGGGCGTTGCCTTTAAAATTTGCCAAGCCTTATATGAAAACCTCCTACCCCCTGAAGAAGCTATTGAAGCAACCGAACAGTTGCTAGATTTGTGTGCAATCGGCTTAATTGCGGATATGGTGCCCTTGCGAGGGGAAAACCGTCCGTTGGTGCAGTTGGGTTTGAAACAATTACAAAAACGCAACCGTTTAGGTATTTTTCATGTATTGGAACAGGCGGGGGTGGCTCCTGAAGCGGTGCTGAATGCGGAAACCGTAGGCTTTACAATTGGGCCTCGGCTTAATGCGTTGGGGCGGTTAGATAACGCCACCGAAGCCGTTGAACTGCTAACCACTGCCGACCCTGAACGGGCAAAATCGTTGGCGATTCGGCTGGAAACGCTCAACAAAAAACGACAAGAACTCTGCGAAAAAACATTTCTAGAAGCGGAACAACATCTGCAAGCCACGGGGGGCATTGAAGGACGGAAAGCCATTATTTTGGCTAGCCCGCAGTGGAACCCTGGTATTATTGGCATTGTGGCTTCTCGGTTGATTGAAAAATATCGGCTACCTACCTTTATGATGGTGATCGAACCAGCGGAAAACAAAGCCCGTTGTTCAGCTAGAAGCATTAAAGGCTTCCATCTAACAGAACAGCTTGAAAAACTCAAGCATTATTTCCTGAACTTTGGCGGACACGCTGGGGCAGCGGGTTTTGCTCTTTCTGCTGAAAAGCTGGTGCCTTTTAAAGAAGATCTTTGGAAGTTGGCGGGTAATGTGCTAACCGAAGACGATATTCGCCCCATTGTGGAAGTGGATTGTAACCTCAGTTTTGCCCAGCTCAACTTAGGCATGTTGGATTTATTGGCTAATTTACAGCCTTTTGGCATGGAAAACCCGTCTCCGTTGTTTGTGTTGGAAAATATGCAAGTGGCTGCCCAACGCCCTTTGGGTGAAAGTGGTAATCATCTAAAATTGATGTTGAAACCCGCCCCCAATAGCCACAAGACGGTCAAAGGCGAATTAGCCCATATAGAAGCCCTCGTTTGGAAATGTGGGGCAGGTTTCCGTTTAGACCCAACAGAAACCTACCATTTTGTGGTAACTATTGAAAAGAATAGCTACGAACGAGGCACGCCCGTTCAGGCCATTGTAAAAGATGTGAAACTAGCCAATCAAAAAATAGCCACCGTCCATGAAACGGTGCAACAACATCAGCAACCCAACGAAAAACCGCTAGGGCTAGCCCCTGAAGCGTTGATGACTCCTGAAAAAATGGTTAGCTCTCATGGGCATACTGCAGGCAATGGCTTGGTATGGATTGATCATCGGCATCGCCCTAATTTACGGGAATATGCGTCTCAACTACTATTGCCTTCAGCTGAAAACTCAGGGTCTACGGTGGTTTACAGCGAAGGAAAGGCACCTAACATCCCTTTGCTAGACCCGCAATCGGTCGTTTCAAGAGATACCCTTCGTTCGGCGGATGCCTTACTTTTGTGGGATGTTCCCCCCTCTTCAGAGGCGTTGATGCAGTTGCTGAAAGGGGTTTCGCCTAAAACGGTTCATGTGCTGGGGGGCAAATATCAGGAAGTACCTGTTCGGTTACCATTAGCCATGTTTTTAAAAGGGTTTTATCAAGGGTTGGCGGTGCTAACGCAAGGCAAGCCGACAGGAACCATGGCTTTATCTACGGTGGAAAGCAGATTCGCTACCGTTCGTTCGGTTATTTTATTGGCTTTGGGGTTATTACAACAGTTGGGGTGCTTAACGGCTACCGTTGCTGGCGAAACAGTCAACCTGACGTTGAAAATGCCGCCTGCCAATGCGGAATTAGAAACGCAGTCGTTTTTGGAACACCCTAGCACGCAAGCTTTTAGCTTGTTGCAGGAAGGAGTAGCTGGTTTCCGTCAGCAGGTATTAGCACTACCTACCACGCAAGATTTTTCAGGATTGTTGCGATAATCTCATCTTTTGGCTAACTATCCCTAACAAGTGCCCCTAAACTTTCAAACTCATCAATTTGATGATATGCTTCTTGTTCACCTGCAAGCACCCACGTTTTTAATAAGGCTTCAAATACTACCGAAGAAGGCTCTAAATTGTAAAGTTCGCATCGCCCTTGGTAGCAGTGGAGTAAGTTGGCACTTTCATTCAGTACCAATACTAAGGTTCTTCTGGCGTTCTCTTCCATTAGGTAAAGGGCATTGAAGGCTCTATAAGCATATTTATTTTTATCGTACCACCGTTTACGCCCCATTGATTTAAGGAGAGATAAGTGCTTATCAGAGCCATGTTGCAGTAGATATTGCTTACTGCTATCCACTGAATACAAATTATTGGCATGGTTAATAATTATTTTACAGTAGGCTTCTAGCAACCAGTTGGGCATTCTGCGTAAACTGGTAACGAAGGTTAATAAATCTTTATCTTTTTCATACCACCGAGACCATATTTTTGCTTGAGATTTGTTTGACATACTGTAATGGCTTCCCTTAGCTTCCTCTTTTTTTTCAAAGAAGATGTGAGTCAAAAGTTTTGAGGCAATAGGCAGTTCCTATAAAAAGCTTTCGGAATCCCACTCAGTATTCTTCAATACCTGTGGCGATGTTTACAGTTCTGTAACAATTAAATATTCTGTTAAGCTGGCATTAAAACTAAGCGGAAAGTTCCAGGCACCGTCATAGAACCCATAGAAGCCACTGGTTGTTGTGGATAAACGGATGGTGATTGATATGCTGTATTATTGGGGTAGGTTGGTTGTGCGTAAGTCGTTTGTCTACCCGTATCAAACCCAGAAACCATTGGTTGTGGTGAAGGTGGTTGCTGATATGCCGTAGGGGGGATGTATGTTGGTTGTACTGAAGGCTGATACTGAGTAGCAAATGAGGGTAACGGGTTATTACTATAAGAAAAACTAGTAGCAGCAGGAATAGACGCTACTGGTTGCTGTAAACCATTCGCAGATGCAAGCCCTGCATTTACCATTAAAGGGTTTACGGAGTTGTTATAGAAACCACCCAAACCAGCCACACTAAGCGTATTGCCAATGGATGAGAGGTCAATTCCTTGACCGCTTTGTTGCACCATTTGGGCTTGTTCGGGAGACATCATGGTAACATTACCGTTTATCCCATTCCAAACAGCTGGTTGTGCTGGGTATGGAGCCGTTGAACTATTCATAGCCATCGTCCCATAAGGGTCCCATTGGTTTTGTTGGGCGGCACCAGAATCTAAACCAGCAGCAGCGATTAAATCACTTTTCAAGGCTTCCGTTAATTCAGGGGCTGCCCCAATATCATATTTGCCAATGTAGCCTTTTCCTTTTGCTAACTTGCTTAAATCAAGCCAGCTAATGCTACTGGTATCCCCATCTTGCCCAGAAATGAGCCTAGCAATAGTGGAGTCTTTAACCAATTTAGCAAAGAATTGAGCAACGGCAATATCACCATTCTGCCAAGCTTGTAAAGCAATTTTAGCGGCTTGGGCAGGGCCACCAATACCTTCAGGCCCCACATAAAGCTTTAATACGGCAGGCGTTAGTGCGGTAGGTGAATCAGGGGTTGCGGGCATACTGTTCATAGCAAGCGTAGAAGCATAGGGGTCAACAGCAGTAGTGGTAGGGTAACCAGCTTGTTGCATATTAGCTAAGGTTGTAGCTTGAACTAATTGAGTTTGAGCTGCAGCACTGTTAGGGTCTAGGTTAGGGTTTAAACCCAAAGAAGTAGGATAAAGGGCTTGTTGCATATTAGCTAAGGTTGTAGCTTGAACTAATTGAGTTTGAGCTGCAGCACTGTTAGGGTCTAGGTTAGGGTTTAAACCGAAATAAGATTGTGGAAATGTCATGGGGGTAAGCATCCTTTTTTTGTAGAGTTGGCTTTTATAGCGTTGTCTCAGATAAAACTATGTGGGGGCGGGGGGGGGGTGGAGGAAATTGTATTAGGGCTACATCAGAATAAAAACAATCTGTATAAACAAATTGCTTGTTTTAATAAATTTTGTAACTTTTTTGTTATAGTTTCCCCAATGTCCCCTCATTCACTCTAAAACGCAGGTACGGCGTAAAAATCAATGGGGATGTTGGTACTAGCTGGCTGGCTGGTAACGGAACCCTGTTTATTCGCTTCTTCTAACACCCTAGAGGTAGGAAGAAGGGGTGTATTAGTAATGCTGGTAGTAATGATAGGAATAGGGGGTATCGTTATTGGTACAGGCACAGGGTTGGTTGGTGCTTGCACAACAGGCTTTGGTACCGTTACTGTAACAGGTAGTGGCTCTACCACGGGTGTGGGCTTTGGTAAGCTTTCCGTAGGCGAAGTAATAGACGGCTTCCATAAGTTAGCTAACCCATTCAATGCAAAGGCAGGCGGTAACGTAGGCAGGAAAGAGGCCTGCGTAATCATTGTTGTTGAAGGGGGATTTTCAAAAAAATGCGTTTGGGCTGATTGTACCAACTGCCTTTTCAACAAAGCCAATGGATGATGATGCCCCCCCTCATTCGACGTTGTTTTTTCTAAAACCTCTTTCTCCTTAACGGCTTGGGTAGAAGCCGCTCCATCAATTTGCGTTATTTTTTCTGCTTGCTTGTTGGCATCCACCAAGGCAACGTGCCCTACTTTGGCAAGGTCTTCCGCTTCCTGAATACCCAACAGTTTATTGCGTTGAATATCAAAAATTCTCGTTCTTCCCGTGTCTTTCGCCATAACAATGGGCATATAATCGTTAATTTTCATATTTCGTTCGTAGTTTGAAAGCCGACTATCGTTCATTATATTCTGCACTTGCCGAACATCTTGTTCGGAAATAGGATAAACCACTGCCCCCACAGTTCTACCTTCCCATTTAGTTCTGCCAAACAACAGACGTTTTTCTTCTACAGAAATGCTGGGCAAGGCTTTTGCCACCATTTTTTTTGCTGTTTTATCATCCAGATCCAATACGGGAAACCCATTGGGGTAGGAAGAAAATGCCAAAATCGTAACACCACTTCTCAGCGGTATTGCGGGGCTTACAGTAATGGCTTCAACACTCCTATAGCTAGGCACCACTTGGTTGAAATTAAAAGAAGAGGCATAAATATCCACAATAGGAAAATCACTTTCAAAAATAAAACCATAAAGTCAGCTATTACCGCCATCTTAAAGTAAAAAACCCAAGGATAAAAGTGTTGTGCTTTAAAAAAGCAATGAATTGTTACAACCCAAAAAATTTTCTTCACCATCAAAATAGTGGATTCTTAGATAAAGAACAGGTAAAGATTTGATTACCTACAGATGAAGAAATAAAGAACGAGATTAAGACGCTAAAGGCAGGATGGTTCAAAAAACACCCTTGTTTCGGGAAAATCCTCGGATTGAAACACGCCCATGTAAAGAAACGACGGTTATTTGAGCTATTTTTTGTACTTTTAGGCGTTCAGCCCGCTTGCTTGCTTGCCGTTAAACCAGTAAAGTAGTTATGTTGCTACAAACTATCTTTATTTTGTGTGTGTCAATTTAAGAACCTCTGTATTTCTCAAGAAAGTTTTTTTCTGTCATGAATGCTTCTAATACACCTTTGTTATTAACACCCGTTGCTATTGCAACGCCAGTTATTGCACCCAAAAAATTGATTGCTAGCAGCACACCAACCCGCCCCAGAAAACCACTTATACTCATTCAAAAACCGCTTCCTGCATTGAAATTAAGCCCTACTGCTAGAATTTTTGACCAACTCAATACCACCACTACCGCAGAAAAACTTAAACACTACGAAACGCAACTACTGGCTTTAATTGAAGAAAAACAGACGGTTTACCCTGTATTATGGCAATCGTTAATAAGTGGGTCTACTCAGGCGAAAAGCTTGGCAGTGATGGTGTTTTTACGCAGTGGTAATCAAGCCAGAACATGGATTAGCACCCAACTTCAAGATGCTGATGCAATGGCTTTAGTTACAGACCGCTGGGTCGTCGATTTTCTAAAACACCAATTCAGCTTGTAAAAAGCTTCCATCTAGGGGTGGACGTTCTTTCAGTACAAGTGGACTATAATGGAATCAATCGTTATTATCTACCGTGCTGGATGAGTCTATTTTCATGTCCCTTTATTCGCCAATTGACCGTATCCCCCTATCTGAACCGTGGCTAACCGACGCAGAACAACAAGCGGTAGCCAACACCATTGCTTCAGGGTGGCTTTCCACTGCAGCCCCTATGGTAGATGATTTTGAGCAAGCCTTTGCCACCCAATTTGGATTTCCCGCCACGGTTAGCACGCATTGTGGTACGGCCGCCTTATGGATGGCGTTAGTGGCTTCAGGCATCCAAGCGAGTGATGAGGTGATTGTACCTGCCCTTAGTTTTGTGGCAACTGTCAACCCTGTTTGTTATGTAGGGGCAACCCCTGTTTTTGCCGATGTTGATTTTGAAACTTTCGGGCTTTCTCCCGCCACAGTAGAACCCTTAATTACCCCCAAAACCAAAGCCATTATTGCCACACACCTCTATGGGTTTGGGTGCGATATTGTTGGGCTTCGGGCATTGGCGGATGCTTACCATTTAACCCTGATTGAAGATGCCGCTGAAGCACTCGGTACAATAATTGAGGGTAAACCAGCGGGTAGCTTTGGGCAGTTTGGGGCTTTTAGTTTTAACGGTAACAAAACACTAACCACAGGGTCTGGTGGGATGTTAGTCGGGCAAAATAGCGATGAAATAGCAAGAATAAAACGTCTTACAACACAAGCAAAAATTTTCACTCATGGTGAATTAGACCATTTTGCCGTTGGCTACAATACGAGGCTATCTGCCATACCTGCTAGTTTGGGGTTGGTGCAATTGCAACGATTCCCCGACTTATTGCAACGCCGCATAGCCATTGCCAACCGCTACGCACAAGCATTCGATGGTTGGTTTAGGGGATGTCCGCCACCGCAAAATGGCATCACACAAGAACCTAGTTATTGGCTTTCCACTTTGAGGCTACCCAATCCTGAAAAACGGCTAGCGTTGTTAGCTCAATTGGGTGAATTAGGCATTGAGGCTAGGCCTATTTTTAAGCCCTTGCCCTTCACACAAGCTTATCAACCCATGGTTGGGCAATTACACTTTCCTGTAGCAGAAAAACTATGGCAGGAACACATTAACTTACCTTCTTCGGGTACGCTAAGCCAAGCCCAACAAGAAAAAGTCATTGAAGCAGTTAAACGCTATTGGTAAACGACTATTTTTTAGCGGTAAAGGAAGCCGTGCTTTAGGGTATTTTTGCAAAATAATCCGTCAGTTTTTCAAACCGTTTTTCAGGGTCTGGTACTGCCATAGCAAACTTCTGTTTAATGAGCCGATAATTACTAGGGTTGTAAACTGTTCGCCCCGTTTGAGCTTCGTAATAATTTTTAGGGGGTTGATCAAAAAAAGTAAACGCCTCAATATCACTCAAAACAGTCAACGCCGCAATAGATTTTTCAGGATTGTAGTGGAGCTTTTTCAGTTCATCCATCGTCATTCTATCTATTTTAAAGATAAAATTAGGATAGGCCTTATACGCTTGGTAAGATGCCCACCCAGAATACGGTAACGAAAGTAAACTGGTTGCAAACAGCAACGGAACACCCCCAGGGAACGCCCCTATTTTACTATGCAAATTAACTTTTTGTGCTTTATCAGCACCCTTATTTTTCTTCCAAGTAATGGCATTTAAAATCATAAAAGCTCTGGCATCAGGGGTTTGTAAAGCATTCCATAAGCCTTTACCGATAAAAAAAGCACCCCTATTATAGATGAACGCATTGTAAAGCCGAGTGGCACTACTGACCTTGAACATAGCCAATTGCGATAAGTAACTCGGGTTACTGTCGTAAATTGTTTTTAAGACTTGGTTTAGTTCAGTCAGCGTCCGTTTATGGGTTTGATACTCTGATTCATTGAGGAAATCCGTCGGGCTGGAAGAAGTACTACTTGTAGATTTTTCTGTGGTTTCTTGTTGATTCGGTGTTCCCCAAGGCAAGTTTTCTATATCTATTACATCCACCGTATCTGCATCATAATCCTCCGCAGCCATTACGGTATAACCTGAAGAAACGGTTAGCACTAAAATTAACGAAATAGTAATACTCAACCACCGAAAAAAAGTCAATACAAAAGTCATCATAAGGGTTAATTTGTCCTCTTAAGTCAGTTTATTCCATTACTGGCAAAGTACGACCACTTCATCCCCATCTGTGGATAAAATGGCTTTACTAGGCAAAGTAACCGAGCGTTTTTCACCCGATAAATCCCGAAATTCCAACACGCCCTGCTTTAATGGGGCTAACAACGGCTGATGCTTAGGCAAGATGCCAAACGAGCCTTCTTCACCACAAGCCACCACGGATAGAACGGGTTCGTTATCTAACAGTGTTTTTTCAGGTGATAACACCAATAAGTTTAAATATTTTGCAGCAATTGCCATAGTAGTACACCTAAATTCTTATATAAAATAGCTTTGAGATTGCAGAAAAAGGCTCCATTAGGCGTGCTAGCGTTGTTATTGTGCTACTCGTTCGGTTATTTAGTTAGGCTAAACGCCCATCACTGCGTTGCTCATGCCTAGCTATCACATCCTACTGAAAATTTTTTCTGCAATCTCCTTTAATCAAAAATCGATTCCCTTTCCCTCAAGATGAAGAAAAGGGAATTGGTATAAAAATTAGACGGCGGTTTTTAATTCTTCCGCTTTTTGAACGGCCTCTTCAATGGTACCTACCATGTAGAAGGCTTGTTCTGGGAGGTGATCCCATTTACCGTCCAAAATTTCTCTAAACCCACGAATGGTATCTTCTTTTTTAACGTAAGTACCGGGGGTGCCATTAAATACTTCGGCTACATGGAACGGTTGAGACAAGAAGCGTTGAACCCGTCTAGCCCGTGCAACCACGTTTCTATCTTCATCGGAAAGTTCATCCATCCCTAAAATAGCAATAATATCTTGCAAATCTTTGTAGCGTTGAAGCACGGCTTGTACGCCCCGAGCAATTTCGTAGTGGTCTTGCCCAACAATCCGAGGCTCTAAGGCTTTAGAAGTAGAAGCCAAAGGGTCAACGGCAGGGTAAATACCCATTTCAGCAATTTGCCGAGAAAGAACAGTTGTTGCATCAAGGTGAGCAAAGGTGTTAGCTGGGGCTGGGTCAGTCAAGTCATCAGCAGGAACGTAAACGGCTTGAATCGAAGTAATAGACCCATCTTTCGTGGAAGTAATCCGTTCTTGCAAATCGCCCATTTCGTTTGCTAGCGTTGGCTGGTACCCTACAGCTGAAGGCATCCGTCCTAACAAGGCTGAAACTTCCGCACCTGCTTGGGTGAAACGAAAAATGTTATCTACAAAGAATAAAACGTCTTGTTTGGCTTCGTCTCTGAAGTATTCAGCGGTGGTTAATGCTGAAAGAGCAACCCGCAAACGGGCACCTGGGGGTTCGTTCATTTGTCCGTAAACCAAGGCTACTTTATCTAAAACGTTAGAATCTTTCATTTCGTGGTAAAGGTCGTTACCTTCGCGTGTCCGTTCGCCAACACCCGCAAAAACGGAAACCCCACCATGCCCTTTGGCAATGTTGTTAATGAGTTCCATAATGATAACGGTTTTACCAACGCCCGCACCACCAAACAAACCAACTTTACCACCCCGAGTATAAGGGGCTAATAAATCAACAACCTTAATACCTGTTTCAAAAATTTCCATGGCGGTGTTTTGCTCATCAATAGCAGGTGCTTTACGATGAATACCCCAGTGTGGTGCATCATCTACGGAACCGCATTCATCAACAGGTTGCCCTAACACGTTTAAAATACGCCCTAAGGTTTTAGGCCCTACGGGCACTTGAATATCGGCAGCTGTGTTGATAACCGTCATGCCCCGAGTAATACCGTCGGTTTCATCCATAGCGATAGCACGAACCCGATTATTACCCAAATGTTGCTGCACTTCCAAGGTAAGGTGAATGGTTTTGCCTGTAGGATCTGTATCTTCAATAATTAAGGCATTGTAAATTTCAGGTAATGCCCCAGCGGGGAATTCAACGTCAATAACAGGCCCAATAACTTGGGTTACTAACCCTGTTGGTAAAGCGGATGCGGCGGTTGTCGTCATCATAAAAAAGAGAGTCTCCCTCAAATTGAAGTGTGTTGCCAGATGAAAATACATCTTAGTGGTACATAAATAAGCTGATGCTACTATCATCATTCAAACAAACTAAGGGGTCAATACTTAGGGTTAAACCAAATGCCTTCATCCGTTTTTTTGTTTTTTAAAAGATGACTAGCACAAAACTCCCTCTATCTTGTTTTTATACACTTGGATATCGGGAATGCTTTTAATAATAGATGCAATGGATTGTTGTCTCTTCTTTTCGAAATTTGCCACCACTGTCAATTCGGCTTTTAGAAACAACCACCTTCGCCAAACAAAAGCTTTTCTAACAAATCAAGTCAGTTACAAATCTTCTTTTACGCTTTTAAAAACTTTTCATATTTTGTTTACACTTTATAACTTTTAGGATTGGGGAATACAGCTATGGGGTTCGCTGCAAGTAGCGCACGGCTCTATATGTTGCTTGCTCGCAAAATGGATTTAGAATTCCAGTTGCAGCAAATCAACCAAGCAAGGCTAAGGTTAACGAACGTACTGGATAAATTATATGTCAATGCCCAGTCGTTAGAACCCGAAAACCCTGCCGTGGTTTTACAAGAGCAATTTATGGAGCGTATTCAAAACCAAGATAAACGATTGGAACTGATTGCTAACCGTATTCAGCTTCAACACCAAGCAATTACTACGGAAGTAGAGGGATTGCGGAAGATTATTAGCAAAAGCATTGAAAGTACGTTTAAGCTTCAAGCGTAACGTGCCTGAAATCACTCTATAATAATTAAATTTCGGTTTAATTGTTAAGGCTTTATTAATACACCAATCTACATGCGTCCGCTCAAGGAGTATTACCGTAAGACGGTTTAAACTAAACGAGTAAGCAGTTAATAACTGTTAGGCAAATAACCTTCACCTTAATCAATTCTCTATTCAATGATTAAATAATCATTATTGCTCTTTTTTTTTGCTAGCGGTATAATGCTGGCAACCTAAAAACTTGATTAATTTAGGGTTTCGCTGTCAAATAAGTTCATTTATCGCTTTGATAGTAACAAGTTACAACAGTATTTCTAACCGTTAAAACGTAGCCACTTCAATCAAATAATCTTGTGGTTTTAGTTTTTCAGTATGGAAATGTTGGGTTTACCCCTGTTGCCATGTTAACTGTTTTCGTATAATCGTTTAGTAGATGGGACCGCTCTATCTTATGGATCCAATCACATTATTCCCAATCGGCACCTACCAACCTTCGCCGTTTCCAGCACCCCTGTGGTTAATGGAACTGTTGTTGGTTGTCGGATTTTTTCTTCATGCCATTCCTATGAACATTGCATTGATGGGTGGTATTACTTCCGCTGTTTTCCTGTTTAAAGGTAAAAATCAACCAGATAGTTATGAACAACGTGCAGGTAAGCAACTTGCTGCTGCCTTGCCTATCGTAACCACAGCGGCAATCACGAATGGGATTGTTCCTTTGTTGTTTTTACAAATACTTTATGGCCCACTCGTTTACACATCCTCTATTTTAATGGCGGTGCCTTGGCTCAGTATCTTATTCCTGTTAGTTATTGGGTACTATGGTTTATACATATTCAACTATGGGCAAAAGAAATTCGGAGATAAATCTCCGTGGTTCTTGTTGGCTTCTTCAATTGTGTTTATGGTTATTGCCTTCTTCTTTAGTAATAACATGACGCTGATGTTGACCCCTCAGAAATTCTTGCCTCTGTACCAAGCTAGCCCTAGTGGTATGCACTTGAATTTAGATGAACCCACCTTAATTCCTCGGTTTTTACACTTTGCTTTAGGTGCAATAGCCGTAACAGGGTTAGGCATCGGTAGTTTTGGGCTTTATTATAAGAATAGAGACGCAGGCTATAGCAACTGGCTGATTAAAACAGGGGCTTCCTTGTTTTTAGCCATTACGTTGCTTCAAACCATCGTGGGGCCTTGGTTCCTATTTAGTTTACCAGCCGATGTACAACATCAATTCCTTGATTTAGAGCACGGTATTATTGGGAAAACTCATTTTGCTTCCCACTTGTTGCTAACCTCTTTTGGGTTGGATGCTATTGCCTTAATCGCTATGGGTATTGCTTATGTAAAAGGTAGTACAAAAGCGTTTACAGTTGGGTTAATATCCGCTTTATTGTTAGTGGGTGGCATGGTTGAAATTCGTCATTTAGTACGGGTTTTTTCCACGCAAACCATTATCAACCCAAGTAATCATCCTGTAGAACCGCAATCAGCCATTTTAGGCATCTTCTTAGTGCTATTTGTTGCATTGATTGGTTACCTTATTTGGTTAGGAAAACAAGTTCACAAAGCGTATCAAAACAAGTAAAGATTGGAGAGTCGTCTCGTGATGATGACAACACAACAAGAAGAACAAGTAACCACCACAAATACTGCTGAAGTAGATTATGCTACAGAAACACCTTCTGAAGTGATGAACAGACGAGTATTTATGGGTAGCATGATTGGTATATTTGGTGCTGTTATGGCGGCTGTAGCTGCTGGACCTTTACTAAGCTACTTATGGCCACCGAAATCTACCGCTATTAAGATTGACAAATTAGTGCTGGGTAAAGTAGCGGAATTTCCTGCTGGTACTTCTAAGAACTTTAAATTTGGCAGTATCCCTGCCTTATTTATTCATTCGCCAGATGGTAGCATGCACGCCTTTAACGCCACCTGTTCCCACTTGGGCTGTACGGTTCAATATCAAACGGCGAAAAATAATATTTACTGTGCTTGCCACGGCGGAACGTATGATCCTGCAACAGGTAATGTGGTAGCGGGTCCTCCTCCTGAAGGTTTGCATAAACTGTTAGCTTCCGTTGAAGCGGGTGAAATTGTTATTCGTCCTGAAAAAGCAGGAGCAAAAGCCTAATTTCAACGAGTATCTAGTTAGTATTAATTGTTAGTATGGAGAATTCCCCCTGTGGCATTTCCATTGACGGCCGCCATTAAGTTTGCCACCAAAAAAGAGGTTCCTGTTCATAAGCAGTCTATTTGGTATTATATGGGCGGCATTTGTATGCTGTTTGTTGTACTGCAGCTAGTAACAGGCTTGTTATTGATGGTTCACTATGTGCCCAGTTTTGATGGTGCATACCAATCTGTTATGGCAATCAACAATAAAATCCCCTTTGGCTGGCTCATTCGTTCCATGCACAGTTGGGGTGCTAACTTGTTTATCGCCACTTTGGTGATTCACATGTTTTCCACTTATTTCATGAAGGCTTATCGATCTCCTCGGGAGCTGACTTGGTTTTCAGGTTTGGGCTTAATTGGCTTAGCGATGGTCTTCGGTTTTACGGGCTACCTGTTACCCATGGATGAAATGGCTTTTTTCGCCTCTAAAGTTGGGGTTGATGTAGCAGGTGAAGCACCCTTTATTGGTGAACTTGTTGCCAACTTTGTGCGGGGTGGTGAAGAAATTGGTCAAGGAACAATCAATCGGTTTTTCTTGATTCACGTTTGTGCCTTACCCGCTGCCTTAATGGGTGCATTAGGCTTGCACTTATTACTCATTCAAATTCATGGTATTTCTGAACCTGAATACTTTAAAAAACTGAGCATTAAAAAGTACGAAAAATTCTTCCCAGACTTTATTATGAACGATATGTTTGTTTGGGGTGGCGTTACCTTACTATTTTTAGCGATTGTTTGCCTGAGCGGCAGCTGCTCCTATTGGTATTAAGCCTGAATGGTATTTCTTATCTCAGTTTCAAGTGCTTAAACTAATGCCTTCTCAGTTTCTCTTCTTTGAAGGGGCTCATGTGGCGATGGCAATTATTGGTGCTGCGGCTTCAACCATGGTATTAATACCATTTTTAGATACGGGTAAAAACCCCACCATATCTAAATTAGCTACTATTTGGGGTGTTGTATTCCTTATCGCTTTAGGCGTATTAACCTATATGGGGTTACAAGTATAATGAGTTATCCAGTTTGGGAAGTTCCTAACATCGGTAACGGGTGGGTTATTGGTTTAATTGCCATTTTCCACGTCTTTATTTCTCACTTTGCCATTGGCGGTGGGGCATTTTTAGCCCTAACGGAAACCTTGGCACTCAAAAAAAATGACGATCGCATTTATGCCTATATCAAGAAACATAGTAAGTTTTTCTTGTTGCTAACTACCGTATTGGGTGCGGTTTCAGGGGTTGGTATTTGGTGGGCAATTGGGTTAGCCAACCCTTCAGGTACCCAAGTGCTTATTCAAAACTTTGGTATGTTTTGGGGAGCAGAATGGGTATTTTTTGCAGCGGAATTAGCAACCTTTTTAGCCTACTATTACACCATGGGCAAAATGGATAAAAAACAGCACTGCGTGTTGGCGTGGATATACTTTGGTATTTCATTCTGGACACTCTTTGTTATCAACGGTATTTTAACAGGAATGCTAACCAACGGTGGTTGGTTAAACAATAATGGCGATATTGTTGGCACCATTTATCAGGCGTTCTTTAACCCTGCCTTCTGGCCAGCTATGTTTATTCGGTTGTTCATTATGTTTGCGTTGGCAGGTATTTATGCCCTGCTAACTGCTTCTACTATCAAAGGGCAAGATGATTTGAAGCATTACCTGCTTCGCTACAGTGCCAAATGGATGTTACCAGGCTTGGTTGTCGGCCCGTTATTTGTGGTGTGGTACTTATTTACCTTACCTCCTGCAACACAGCAAATCATCATGTCTGGCTTATCGGTTATTGGCGAAGGTAACTTCTCGTTGATGGCGAAAGTTATTTTCTTAGCCATTGTGTTTGCCACTGGCTTAATTGGGATGGTTATTGTTGGACCTTTCCTCAATCCTAAAGGCTTTAACACCACCTTTGCCCTTATGCTGATGGCATCAGGCTTTGGCTTTATGTTCACTGAAGAGTGGAGCCGTGAAATGATGCGTAAACCTTATGTTATTTACAATTATATGTATTCTAACGGGTTACGCAAAAACCAAATTGCTCAAGTTAATGCCGATGGCTTCTTTACCAGCAATGCTTGGGCAAGAGCCGAAGGAGCAACCTTAGCCAAAGAAGATGCGGTTGGGCATGGTAAATTGATGTTCCGTTACCAGTGTATGAGTTGCCACACGGCTACGGGTACTGGGTATCGGTCGATGGCTAGGTTACTAGGTGAACGGGATGAAAATGCGATTGTAAATTTGGTTACTTTAATGAAAGATAACCATGTTATCCTCAGTGAAGAATCCAAAGATGAAAATGGCAAAACCGTTATTACTACCAAAGCTAAAACCCCTTACAATGGTTATATGCCACCTGTTGTGGGTCATCAAGATGAGTTAGATGCTTTATCAAAATACTTAGTAACTATCTCCAAAAAAGGAATGGAAGCGGGAGCGGAAAAAGCTGAAGCCCAAATGGCTACGGAACCCGCTTCCTTGCCAACAACCAAAAGTTAAGTAAGGGTTCGCCCTTTGCTTGACGATTAACTGAGTACTCACTCACTTTTAAAACCCGCTGCTGTGTAACTACATAGGCGGGTTTTTCATATAGCTTCTAGGTATTATTGAACCATTTTTGTAGGGGTATAATTTACAATATTAGCCGCACAACCCTAAAACGGATAGACTGTAGGGCTAATCAATCCAAACCTCCTAAATTAGGAGATCGGATAATTTGTTGGAATGGTTATAATCCCAGTTGGGTAACCTGTTCTGGGGAAAATAATTTCAGTTCTAAGGCATGAATGGTGCTAGCCATTTCCGCTTTAAGCGTATTATTCACATGCCGATGCCGTTGCAACGTAGAAAGCCCCTCAAACACCGCAGAAACCATAATAACACCCAAATGGCTTCCCCCCATTTTATTACCCGCATGCCCTGCGTGCTGCCAAGAATTATCCACTAACTCAAAATAAGTAGGCTGATAGACGGCGTTTAATTTTTCTTCCACCAATTTAACGATACTAGCAACCATTACTTTTGGATTGCCTCAACAAATGGAACGACGACTTGGTCGCATGTTTTCCATGCAGCAGATTGAAATACGAGCTTCGCTGGTGTCTTCTTTAAGATAACGCAATCTAAGGGTTTATTCTCAATATCCAACGCTTGCAAGCGTAAGGTTTTATCATCCGCCAAGCCTTCTAAATAATGGTGTGCTTTGATAAATTTTAGACTACCCACTCGGTCTTCAGATTTATTCCGCAAATAAGCACCGCCACCCCCTGAAACAACCGTCAGTAAAGGGCTTTCTGCGGTTGGGGTAAAACGTTCATAATCATGGTCATGCCCCGCCAAGTAAACATCCGCTTTGCCTTCTTTTAAGGTAGGCAGTAGGGTTTTTCGCAAATCCAATACTAGCTTTTCTCTAGCATGTTCACCCGAAGTACCAATAGGGTGATGCCCATAAACCAGCTTCCACTTGGCTTTAGATTCTAATAAACCCGTTTTTAACCAAGCCTGTTGTTTCGCATCAAACTTATTCGTATCCAACGTAAAAATATCGATAGTACCCATCGTATTTTTATAATAATAGCTAGGCATATGATAGAATTTTAAGGCAGGTTTACCGTGTTTGTAAATTTTATCATGGTTACCCAACGTCAACCAAACAGGCACCTTGAACTCATCATACCAGTACCGATAAAAATTCGTGTACAGGCGTTCACCGTCTTTATCCACATTGCCTACAGGGTAAATAATATCGCCCAAATGCAAAACAAATTGATAAGGTACAGTCGCATACCGAAGCTTCATAGCCGTAGCCACGGCTTGCTGATTCGCGTTGCCCGAACCCGTATCGCCCACCGCAATAAAGTGGGTGGTGTTGGCCTCTTTATCGCTTAAACTGGTGGCTAGGTAATTCATGCCTGATTGCCAATAACTGCTAGAACCCAAATGCAAAGGCTGAGCCATTACTTGGCTAAACAATAAGCAAGTAAAAAACGAAACAAAAATAGCTAACCAACCCATGCCAACACGTTGCAGGGTTTTAGCATTCAAAACAGATTGAATTAATGGAGAAAACATGATAAATACCTTTTATTAAGCCAAAACCGATTAAAAAAAGTTTATACTTGAATTTTAAATAAGGGTTGACCAAATTCCACTGGCTGACCGTTCTGCCCAAGCACTTCAACAATCGTACCTGCCAAATCGCTTTCAAGCTGATTCATCTGCTTCATGGCTTCTAAAATACAGAGCGTTTGCCCTACTTTCACAACCGTGCCTTTTTCAGCAAAAACAGGCGATTCAGGCGATGAAGAGGCATAAAACGTACCGACCATAGGGGCAGTAATAGTTTTAATATTAGCAGCATCTGCCACCGCAACAGGAGTACTAGCAACAGGGGCGATAGGGGCATTGACCGATTCTGTCGCCATTGCTGTGGTAGCTCCACTTGCTGGGGCAAACGTAGAAACCCCACCGCCACCAGAAAATTGGTTTACCGTGTGAGAAACCGAAGAAGGCGTTTTAATGGTGATACTTTTATCGCCATCTGTTACGGTAATTTCGGCTAATTCATTGGCTTTGGCTAATTCTGCTAAGGCTTTTAGTTGTTCAATATTTACATCCATCATGGGGTAGTATTCCTTATCAATCAAACGGAAAAGCGGTTAGTTTACACGGTCTAAATAAGAGTTATTACGTGTATCTACCCGAATAATGGTGCCGTTTACCACGAAGAAAGGCACTTGAACCGTGGCACCTGTTTCCAACGTAGCAGGTTTTGTGCCACCTTGAGCCGTGTTACCTTTATCGTTAGGCGGTGTATCAACCACTTCCAATTCAACGTGCGAAGGAATGTCGACCATCACCACTTTATCGTTATGCCGAACAATCATGCAAATCATATTCTCTTTTAAATATTTAATGCCGTTTTCGCCAATCATACTAGCTGGAATGGTAATTTGTTCAAACGTATTGGTATCCATAAACGAGTATTCGCTACCATCGTTATATAAGTAGCTCATATCGCTTCTGTCCAAGTGGGCAGTTTCTAATTTTTCGCCAGCACGGAACGTTTTTTCAACCACTTGCCCTGTAAGCACGTTACGCAATTTAGAACGAACAAAAGCCGCACCCTTACCAGGTTTTACATGCAAAAATTCGATCACTTGCATCAAAGCACTATCAATTTCAAGGGTTAGCCCTGTTTTAAAATCATTGGTTGAAACGTATCCCATTATACTGCCCTTTCAAGCATCAAAAATTTATACACTATAGTATTTTAAACTTACCCCTCATTTAATCATAAACACGCTTAAAATGCCAAGCACTTTTGAATGTCAACAGAATGGCAAAATAAAATACGTTTCAAAGTATCATTGATGACTAGCTTTGTTCACATTTTCAGTGTAGAATGAAGGGAAAATTGAGCGTTGTTAAAAGCCCCTAAGCTTTTTCTTAACTAAACTTAATAACCACTGTATTGTTCAACTTCAACCCAAGGAGGGTTTTCTCATTTCTAGACCGTTTACACCAACCGCAGGAACAGGCGGTGCCGCTTCTTCTTCTCCTCCCTATGCTCAAAACAGACCTACAGGCACTGGGGAAAGACCCCCCTACAATAACGACGCTAAAAAAGATAAAGGCCCTCAAATGTTGACGCCGAGAATTCGGGCAACAGAGGTACGGCTAATTGATGGCGATTTTAACGATGTAGTACCCCGTGAAGAGGCCGAACGGCGTGCCAAAGAATCGGGCAACGACTTGCTGATTGTTAGCATGGATTCTTCACCCGTGGTCGTTCGTTTAGTGGATTTTGGCAAATTTAAATACGAACAAGAAAAGAAACAACGCGAAGCCAAGAAAAAACAGCACGTTACAACGGTTAAAGAAATTAAAATGGGTGTTCGTATTGATGACCACGACTACGAAACCAAGGTTAATCGTGCCAAAAAATTCTTGGAAGATAGCGATAAAGTTAAATTAACCATTCGCTTAAAAGGCAGAGAAATTCAGCATTCAAATTTAGCATTTGATTTAGCTAACCAGTTTGTATTAGACTTAGAAGAAGTTGGCGTGATAGAAGGTCGTGTTCGTTCGGAAGGACGCACCATTTCTGCCACGTTTAACCCGAAGCCTGCTTCGGTAAAAAAACCAGTTGCCAAATCGGCTCCTCAATCGAAACCAACTGCTACGGTAGTTAAACCTGTGAAGGTTGCTAAGATAGAAGAAACTGCCCTTGAAGAAACGGTTGTTTCATCTGCCCCAAAAGCCCCAACGGTTACTACTGAAAAGCCAGTTATTTCAGCCGACTAGACCCCATAGAATGGAACTTTAAAACCAATGCCAAAGATGAAAACCCATAAAGCGGGTGCGAAACGTTACAAAGTAACAGCTACGGGTAAAATTGTCCGTAACCAAGCTGGGCGTAACCACTTGAACTCAAAAATGAACGCTAAACAGAAGTGTCGGTTAGATGGACCTGCTTCAGTGCATGAAACCTGTATGGCTAAAATTAAAAAAGAATTGCCTTACATGAATCATAAACGCAAGTAATAACCGTTGGGTTGTATTTGGCTTTATTTTGTAAGATAATGTGGCTAGAACAGTCTTAAATGGTTATTATTGCTCTCTACTATTTATTAGTTGTTTAATGTGTTGCTATGTTATAGGCTCTTTGGTTGAAAACAAAGCAAATCAAGAAAGTAATGCTTCTTGTGCCTAAACGTTAGTTTAAAAAAGGAAAACACTCTATTATGCGCGTAACTCGTGGTAATGTGTCTCGGAATCGGCACAAAAAGATTTTAAAACTGGCTAAAGGTTTCCGTGGTTCTAGAAGCAAGTTGTTCAAAGTAGCTAACCAAGCTGTGATGAAGGCGATGCGTCATTCTTACAGAGATAGACGTAACAAAAAGCGGGATATTCGTAGATTGTGGATTGTACGTATTAACGCAGCAGCCAGATTGCAAGGCTTGAGCTATAGCCGTTTTATGTTCGGTTTGGATAAGTCTGGTATTAACGTGAACCGTAAGTTCTTGGCAGATATTGCTGTTAATAGCCCAGAAACGTTTGTTCAAATTGCAGACCAAGTGAAAGTTGCATTAGCTTCTGCTTAATGAATTTTCTTGTACTTATTTTAAAAAAGAACTCTTTCAGTAGCAAAATACTACACTGAAAGAGTTCTTTTTTTAGGATGTTACATCTACTCATACCAGCTTATACCATTTTCAAATAGGAATAGCGTTAGATGGATACTAGGCACTGGCAAGTAAAAAACCGCAGGCGTACACAGAAGTACGTTGAGGATTTTTTGCTTGACAGTAACAACGTAGACGCTGACGATATTTCTATTTGAAAATGGTATTAAAGATTGAATGGCTTATTTCATCCGTTAGCCCTACGTTTAGAAAGCAATCCGTTCCCAAACCGTGCAATATAGTGTAGGATAAAACCAATAGACCTCTTGCATGACTCGATAGGTGGGTGCAGATTCTAGGAATGTTGTTTGCTTGCAAACAGGTTGCGTTAGCAACCAAGAACGGAGAATTTGAGGTGTACACTATAGTACATAAGAATTATTCGTCTTCTGATAGTAGCCTCGTTTGTTTTTGAGATAAAAAGGAATCCCACGCCGTGTTTAACATTAAGAAAAAGAATGCCAGCTTGCTAGCCAGCTTATTAGCTGTTTTGTTACTTTCTACTTCAGTAGCTCTGCTACCTCAAGCCCAAGCAATCAGCTTGAAGTTACCAAAAATCAGCAAAAAAGCCACCAAAAACAACACCCAACTGCCTTTTTTGCTCAATAATTTTAAGCCCATTACCATTACCAACCAAGTAAAAATCATCAATGGGTCTGCACAAGAAGCTAGCGTTAAAAGCTTGCTTTCAACCATTGAAGCTATGACGGTTGCCGCCAATACACACCAACTGCAGGGCTATTTAAAGCATTATGCCCCCCGCTACACTAGCGGAGACAACTTAACCCTAAGCCAAGTGAAAGGGTTTATTGAAGAAACTTGGCAACAGTACCCTAACATTCAATACGGAGCCACCTTGTTAGAAATTAGGCTCAATGGCAATTGGGCAACGGTGGAAAGTTTAGATAGCACCAAGGCGGATGATATTATCTCTCCCTTCGCCCCAAAAAAGCCCGAAGCCAAAGAAGGGGCGTTACCTTCTGTTTTAGCTACGACGCAAACTGCCACCAAAGCAAACCCAGTGGCTAACAAACTAGATATTACCGCCCCTGGTACGTTAGAAACGCAATCAAGAACGCTGATGTTCTTCCACAAAGTGGGCGAAAGCTGGTTGGTGGAAAGTGATAGAACCCTGTATGAAACCGCGATGCTTCGGTTTGGCGATGTTAGCCGTATTGGGTTAAGCTTCCACACCCCAGACCAAGTGTTTGGTGGGGAAGGCTATACCGCCCAAGTGGAAGCTTCGTTGCCAGATAATATTGTTGCCATGTCAACCCTCAATCGCGAAGCGGTGGTGTTTCCGCACCCTAAACCCAAAGATGTTTACCGCATGGTGGGGGGCAAACGCTCTAAATTGGAACGGGTGTTTGAAGCCAACACGGCTAACCGCAATGAAATGGTTTCTATTTCAATGGGGTTATTAAGAGCCTTACCTCAAGGGCAAGAAGGCTTATCGTTAGATGTGGCAGGCATGGTTACGCTGGTAAAACGTGTCAATGTCATTCCCAAGGTAACGGCAACCGAAGGGCAAGCTATTAACCCGACGGATAACTTGGTTAAAACCTCTGCCAATGGCAAGCTTGATTTTTCAAAAGACGAAGAAGGCAATTCGCCTTTTGGTGGCGGAGCAGCTGCTATTCCTACCCCAATGCCTTAACATCTGACGTTTTTTGTTTGATAAATGCGAAAGATTATCCCTTCAGCCTGGGGCTTTTGTCAGGTGGACTGCTGTTTGGCAGCCCCCCCGACACCCCCCCACAAATTTAAGGGGACTCCACGCCCCCTTAAAAATCCCCTCTCAAGGGCTGACTTGTTTGCTCGCACGTTGGCAACAGGCTTGACCGAAAACCAGAGGGTTTTCTAATTGGTCTGCTTCGCTACGCTCGCACCAGCCTATTTCCAACTACCGATGGTTCGAAGCTAAAAATCCCAACAAAAGCTATCAATAAAATGAGTATTCGTCTTTTGGTGGCGGAGCAGCTGCTATTCCTACCCCAATGCCCTAACTTGGTGAATAGCCTGTTGTTGCGTGGTATAGCTCCATAAATCGGGTTGATCTAACACTTTTCTAGTAGCATGCGGAGTTGCTATTGGGCTGATGGCAGGAGCAACGACTGTTGACTGAATAATGGGTTGCACGGGTTGCGGCACGGCCGTGGAAACAGTCCCTGCAACCACCCCTGTTGGTTGCGTTACTGGGGCAATGTAGTTTTGTGGTAAGATGGGTTGCTGAACAACTTGTTGTTGCGGTAGTTGAATGGGTTGTGGTGTAGTGTATACAGGTTGCTGTACCACTTGAACAGGTTGCTGCTGTTGCACCATAACTTGTTGCTGTTGCTGCTGCACCGTAGCCATGTTTTGGGCAGCGGGGGCTTGGCTCATTGCAGGGATTGAACTACCTTGTAACAACGCTAAATCATTGTTATACGTGCTGGTTAAATTGGTTTGTTCAATAGAAAATTTGGTGGTTGGTGGGAATGTAACAGGGTCTGCGTAGGAACTAGCCACTATTTTAGCTTTCACAACGCCTTGTAATTCATTAAACAGTTTAGGAAGCCCTTGGGGGCTAGGGGTCATAATCACGTTGCCTTCAGGTTCACCTTGGCTATTAAAGGCATAGGTAAACAACCGAACACTTTCGCCCTTATTGGGGGCTAGCATATCGTCTTGCGTCAATTGAGTTTTGTATTTACCATCAGCCCCTTTGGCTTTTTTAGGGTCAAAATTTAAGGGCATTTGGGTAATGGTAACCCCATTACCTGCTTTAATAATATCAACTACCCGTGCCAATAGTTTACCCTTGGCATCTTTGGTAACAATAACAGGCATGCCATTAAAGGTAATGCCTTCACTGGCTTCAACGGTTTCATCTTTGGGTAGCCAAACTTTTGCAGTAACCCCTTCTGGGCTTTTGATTGCAGGGCCAGGGGTATAATCTTTATTATCTTTGAAAGCCCCTACCACAATGGGCTTGCAATTTCTGCTAATGGAAAGCCCTTCCAACTCATCAAGAGAGAAGCTGGCTTCTTTTTCGGAAATGGTGCCGCTTTTGCCCGATTTTAAAAACCCGCCAACCAAGTTACCTTTATTATCCACGTTGGCACCCGAAATACTGGCGTAAATTTGATTGATTTCTGACAAGTTTTCATCAAAAATTTCATCGAATCCGTTCTCTTTAGTAATATCCTTACCCCAAAACCAGTTGCTATCGCCGTACTTACTTAGATCCCAAAAAGCTTTATTGTTTGAATTGCGATAAGTATCGCTATCTTTAACGGTTTTTAATTTGGTGGCTAATGCAACCATAGCATCTTGTTTGGGTTTCAGTAATGCATCAATCGCCCCATCTTGGTTTGTGCTTTTTAATGCTTCTTCATACGGTGCCAACGCACCCATTAACTGCTGAAGGTGGGTAACCTTTAGGGCAACCGTGGGGTCAATCACATTTTCATCATAGAGGGGGGTAACTACCTGTTTCCCGCCAGCATCTGTGGCTACGTTAATAACGGGTGTTTTACCATCCGTGCCATACTGTAAGTCTTTCAACAATTTATTTTTTGTGTTTATGAGTTCTTGAACTTTTGCTTTTACGCTGGCACGGTCAGGGTCAAGAATGACTTCATCGGCAAGGCGTTTATCCACTTTTTCCCAAGCTTCTAACGATTCTTTGGCAATTTTCTGCACATCTTCTTTGGTGAATTTAGCATCTTTATACTGGGTTAAATTATTTTCTGCCAATATGTTTTGATTGGTTGCATCATCCACCGTGCCATCTTCCATATCTTTTAAAGCAAGGCGTATTTTTTTAATGTCGGTAATAGCTGCTTGGGTGGGCTTATCGTAAGTCCATCGAATTTCGTTAGCGGCTTTATCTGTTTCTGTTCCTGAAATAGCATTACCAAAGCTATCATCACCACCCCAGTTGTTGTTTAGTTCCGTATACAACTTTTGAAACCGATGAAGCCCTTGATCTTTTTGGAGGATTTTTTGAAACCGATTATTCCAATTGGCAAATTTGGGGTCGTTCAACCCGTTACCACCGCCTGTGGTTCCTATGCTATTGGAAGACATCATCATCATCATCATGGTTGGCGACTACGCAGACCTTTGAATTTTGTGTTTATGCAATTGGACTAAAACTTTTTTAACTTTTTCCCGAATTATCACTATATCCATAAGTATAAAAACATGGCTTCGTGGTTTTTGTGCTAGCATTTAGTCTACAAGTTTTTAAACCGAGGATTAACCCAGTACCTAATGGAAACCCCCACGACGATTATTAAAATTTGCGGAATTACCACCGCTAAAAATGCCCAGCTAGCCATTGAGGCAGGGGCAACATGGTTGGGGCTTATTTTCGTACCCAATACGCCTAGAACCGTAGTAACCAGTGAACTTCAAGCTATTACGCAACTGGCTAGAATCACTGGCGTTCAATTGGTGGGGGTGTTTCAAAATCAGCCCATTGAGTTGATTAACGGTATTGCGGAAAGCCTGCAACTGCAACTGGTTCAACTGCATGGCGATGAGCCGCCTGAAGATTGTCAACAGTGTTTGAAGCGTGTTATTAAGGTGTTTCCGCTCGAACCATTCCCAACTGCAGAACAGATTTTGCCGTATCAGCCTTTTCTTGATTATGTCCTATTAGATTTACCCAAGGGCTACCCCTCGTTGCCCACTTGGGAAACGTATCCTGTTGAAGCGTTGCAAAAAGCGATGAATCTGCCGATTTTGCTAGCGGGTAAACTGAAGGCTGAAACGGTTGGAGCGGTGATTCGCCAACATCGCCCAGCGGGGGTCGATGTCGCTTCGGGGGTGGAAACTGATGTTGTAGGGGAGAAATCCGCCGAGAAAATGACGATATTTGTTGAAAACGTGCGGATAGTGATAGATCCACAAGTATCCATTTAAGTCTGCCTACTTTAATGATAGAATGGATTAATGATAAACGAAGATTATTTTAAAAATGGAACATCATGTCTGCACTCGTTAAACAATCGTTTCTGATGAACCTACCTTGGCGATGGTTACTCAACCGTCTATTTAATGGCGGGCTAACGCTGGTTATTGTGCTGAGTTTAACCTTCATTCTACTTCGCCTCATGCCTGGGGGGCCCTTTGATAACCCCAAATTACCAGAATCGGTCAAGCTGGCGTTAGAAGCACGGTATCACCTCAATAGCCCATTATGGGAACAATTAGTGTCGTATTTTCAAGGCTTATTACGGGGCGATTTAGGGCCTTCGCTGGTGAATGAAGGCAGAACCGTGGCGGATTTACTGAAAGATAGCGTGCCTGTTTCCTTAGCCCTTGGCTTGTTGGCTGGGGTGATTGGTATTCCCGCAGGGGTGGGAATTGGCTTATGGTTGGGGCTAACCGAAGGCACCAAAAACTGGCAAGCGGCTTTGGTAGAAGGTTTATTAGTCCTGATTTTAGCCAGCCCTAGCTTCCTAATTGCGGGAGGGTTGGTGTGGTTGTTCGCCGTAAAATTGGCATGGTTGCCTGTCGCACTGCTTAGCACCCCTGCCCATTGGGTTTTGCCTGTAGCCACACTTTGTAGCGTCCCGATTGTTTCTTGCAGTTTTCTCGTCAAAAAAAGCGTGATTGAAACGAAAAATCAGCTGTATGTAACCCTCAAATACGCCTATGGGTTGCCCAATAAACTCATCTTACTGAAGCACTTACTCAAACCCTCATTGCTACCGCTAGTAGCGGTTTCCGCCCCCTTATTAGCCAATTTATTAACAGGTAGTTTTGCGGTAGAATACTTATTCGCCATACCCGGTATGGGCAAGCAGTTTATTGCCGCCATTATCAACAGAGACTACACTGTGGTGCTAGGGCTAACAGGGCTTTATGCCCTTTTTCTGCTAGTGTTCAACCTAATCAGCGATGGGTTACTGGTGCTGATAGACCCTCGGTTGAAAGAATCGACCAACCAATAATAGCTCCTATTATAGAAAGATACCCCCTCTTGCAATCTGCCGTCGTACCGCCCAAAGCGAACAATCCGCTCCTCGTCTCTCTCCAATCCACTTGGGGAACATGGGGCTTGGCATTGGTGATTTTAGGGGCTTTAAGCGTACCATTTTTAGGGCAAGATGCCACCTTTATTCATGTGAAAAGCCCGCTATTAGCCCCATTCAGTAACTTCTCTTTCCCACTTGGTACCGATGATTTGGGGCGAGATTTACTTTCACGGCTAGCCGTTGGGGCAACCATTTCTCTGCTAGTAGGTAGTGTTGTCGGTGGGCTTTCTGCCTTAGCAGGGTTGGCTCTTGGGTTGTTGGGCGGGCTAAACGAAGGCAAAAGCATCGATACCGCCATCAATCGGCTGATTGATTTGGTTTATTCCCTGCCCAGCTTGGTGATTGTCGTGCTGATGGCGGTGTTTTTAGAGCCGTTTATTCTCAACCTATTACCCACTACCGTTAATTCGACCGATTGGATTCGCCCCGTCGTCAAAGTAACAGGGCTGATTTTAGCCTTAGCCTTTTTCAGCTGGCCCGATACCGCAAAAATTATCCGAGCAGAAACCTTACGCCTCGTGCGTGAACCCTTTGTGGAAGCCTACTACAGCCTAGGCGGTGGCATTGGGCGGCTAATTACCAAGCATCTACTGCCCAACCTTGCCCCCTATCTGCTTTTGAGCCTAACGCTTAGCGTGCCTCGGGCTATTTTAACAGAATCGACTCTCAGTTTTATTGGCTTGGGCATTGAAGCCCCGCTTTCTTCATGGGGAACACTCGCCGCTGAAGGCTGGTATCTGCTGAAAACGGCTCCGCATATTTTGGTGTTGGCAACGGCGGGTATTCTGTTAAGCATGCTCTGTTTTCATCAAATAACGCAACAAATTGATAGACAATTTGCCAGAAAGTAGGCTAAAAAATGACTGCGATTGCTGAAACTCCCCATACAACATTAACGTTAGAAGCCTTAAAGGCATCGCAGCCGTTAGTGGTGCAGTTTTTTGAATCGGCATTGGCGTTGGGGACGCTTTCACATGGGTATGTGTTTACAGGCAATGCCATTGAAGCCCAATACGCCTTGGCGTTACGCATAGCCCAAGTGCTTAACTGTAGCGAACCCATTGGGGGGCTAGAACCTTGCGGACACTGTAGAAGTTGCAAGTGGTTGGCGAAAAATGCCCATCCCTTCGTAACGACGATTACTCGGTTGAATTTTGACCCGTCTTCGATGCCCGCTAGCGAATTTGACCCGCAACGCACGCAAATTTCTACAGGGCAAATTGGGTATTTGTTGGATACATTAAGCCTAAAAGTGGGCAATGAGGAATATCGCATTATCATTTTTGCCGATGCCACTGTTCACCCCACCGATGAAACCAGCAACATACTGCCCCCCTTTGATTGGGTGGCTAAGCAGGGCTTGCCCACCGAAGAAGAAGTGGGTAAAAATAAAAGTCTCAAAAAAACGACGAAACCAACGGGCAGTTTTCAGCTAAAACCCCTCAATTCGGATGTGTTTAGTGTGCATGCGGTGAATCGGTTTTTGAAATCGTTGGAAGAACCGCACCCCCGCACATTGTTTTTCTTTTTGACGGAGAATGAATCGGCGTTGTTGCCCACGGTGGTTTCACGGTGTCAGGTTGTGCCGTTTCGCTCCATGCCCACGGAAAAACCGAGTTCTGCCGTTTTGGGCGATTGGTTTTGGGCGGTGCTAGGCACACCACGCAACCAGCGAATTAACTTTTATCCGTTGCACGCTCAGTTTGTGGCAGTAGCGAAGGAATCTGGGGGGGGCGTGGTAGAGTTGTTGCAACAACTGCAACGCTATTTAAGCGGAGCTGGGTTAGACCGTTGGGAACAGTTGTTTGGCAGAGAAACGGCGTTGACCGTTTATTGCAGGGGACAGGCGGTTATCAACACGGCTATTACCCACCTACAAGCCAAAACCAACGAAGGTGCAACCCTCCAGCAACTCATTCTCAGCTTGTGGGGGCTATAAAATCCACTGAACTTTTGTAGTCGAGGGGGTTTAACCCCGCCTGTGCCATAACCTGTATGGGCAAAAGCCCTTATCGCCACCACACCCTACTACTACTGGTCGGAGGGAATATCGCCTTGGAATTTGAAATCGCTAGCTTTAATGTTTTTCAAGAAATCTTTAAACGCTTCGGCTTCTTGTTCATCGCGTTCATTATCAGTTGAAACCGTGCCTTCTGCCATCACGGAAGGGGCGGCGTAAATCTTCTTCTTCATCCGCAACGCCAAAGCCACCGCATCTGAAGGACGAGCATCCAGCTCAATTACCGCATCGGTTTCCTTGTTTTGCACAATAAGGGTAGCGTAATAGGTATCTTCTTCCATGTGGTTAATTTCTACCCGCACTAGCTGATACCCCAACTGCTTCACCAATTGGTGCATTAAATCATGCGTCATAGGCCGAGATGATTCGATACCTTCTAACTGCCGAATAATGGCACTGGCTTCGGCGGTACCAATCCAAATAGGTAAGGCTCTCCGTTTATCCACATCTTGCAATACCACAATGGGCGTACCCGTTCGGGTATCCAACGCAATACCCATTACGTTTAGTTCAATTAACGCATCGGGGTCTAAATTAGGGTCAAATGATGGCATACAGGGGGAAGCTCCTTTTTTTACGCAACCTCAACAGGGCAAAATATCTCAAACTTGTTATCTTATATTATACAACAAATTGCAGAAGGCACACTTCCCCTAAGCAACCCAAAAGCAGGGTTATTTTTACCCATTAAAACCGATTCACAAATTAAATAGCGTGTTCTTTCATCGATTGTTGTTTCAGTCTTTAGCTGGCTGGTTTGTCAGGAGGTGCCTGTTTGGGCACCCCC
>JAPLIO010000222.1 GCA_026389055.1 Candidatus Melainabacteria bacterium
ATTTGTCCAAAAAAATTAAAAAGCGTGTCGGGGGGTGCCCAAACAGGCACCTCCTGACAAACCAACCAGCTAAAGACTGAAACGACAATCGATGAAAGAACACGACAGTTAATTATTGAATTGGTATAAAAGGCGAATGAGTATTAGAGCCGTTTATTTTAGGTATTGCAATTAACTTGCATTTAAATTACTATAATCTTTGTTGATTACTTCCTTTTTCCACAATCTTTAATTGCTATTGCTTCTTTTAGGTTTTTTAAACGCTAATGTCTTTACCTCCTTCTTTTATAACACCCAATCCGCCATTAACGAGGCAGGTACTCCCTCGGAAATCTGTCGTGGAAAGTAATAAAGAAAAGCATCATCACGAAGAAGAAGCCCCAAAAACGACTGCTCAACGCATTGCAGCGTTAGGTACAGGGGTTTTGCTAACAACTGCGGTTAATTTGTTAGTTCAAGCTGAAAATAAACTACCCACCGCTAGCCAACCGAAACCTTCTGCACTGCTTTCAACCGATGTGAGTAGCTGGGTGAAATCGCTCGGGTTATTGGCAGGGGTTCAAGGCATCAATACAGGGTTGGGCTTGCAGTTCCCCCCCATCATCAACGCCCTAGAATTGGGGGCGGTTTCCCATATGCTAATACCTGGTACGCTGGGGGGCAAAGTAGCCCACTTTATGACGATGGCACCGCTATTGATAGGCTCCGTTGGGGCAACCCAGCTGGCTCATGGTGTGATAGATTATACCGTAGAGCAGGATGGTGGGCTAAATTCAAAAGAAAAAAAACTCACAAAATCTTTACTAGGGTTTATGGTTTCTATTGGGGTAGGTGTTGGGGCAATGGCTCTCTTCCCAAGGATTCATATTGGCTTGGCGGGTTTAGGCGTAAAGTTTCAATCCAAAACCGCCACAGGGGCAAAGGCATCAGAAAATTGGTATATCACCACCGTTAAAACGGTTGATGGCTGGCAGTTTGCTACAGGTAAGGCTTGGGAGCACGTGCAAGCGAAACTAAAAAACCAGTGGGAACGCACTTTGAAAAAAGGCGATGAAAAACCCGTAGCCAACACCCAAGCGTGGTTTGATAAAAAGACCTTTAAAACCCACGCCGAAGTACCTTGGACGGATTTAAAATTTTATACAGAACAGCCTGAAAAAAAGCTATACACGCTACAAAAAAGCCATAGCCAAACGTTAGAGGTATTGCCTGAACCTTATACTTGGCAAGAACACACTATGCAGTGGCTTACGGGGAAACAGTCGTCGGTGGCTAGGGCGATGTTGGCAACCAAATGGGGTAGGAATGGCAAACCCGTGCCATCACGTCAATTTTTGAAAGGCGGGGAATTTGAGCAGTTTCAAGCCAAGTACAAAAAAGATATTGACCACAATATGATCGGTGGGGTTCTGCCAATTTTAAAAAGTGCAAGCGAGATTAAAGTGTTTTTAGATGGAAATCCAACGGTTACCTTGTTCAAAGAACCTGATTTAAATCATGCTGTAGTATCTTTGATAGAAACTATCACTGATCCCAAAAACAACTTCGCTAAGCAAGATTTATCAACAGATTTTACCTTGATTCAAGAGAGGCTATTACCTAAGCTCAAAGCGATTGAAACCATTGCTTTGCGGTATCCCGAAAAATCAATCAGTGGCGGAGGTGGTAAGGGTTCATCACAATTACTAGGAGTAGGGGAGATTCATGCGGCTGCGGCAACTGTTCAAGAAGCGGCAACCACTCAAAAAAAAGAACATCGATTAAAACACGTTATGGAAGCTCATCTCCAAACGCAAAAAATAAATACCGCTATAGTCATTAATAAAACAAGACAATTACTGATAGTACTTGAAGAACTAGATCATATTGAAGGGGCAATTCCTTCCGTTTCTAGCTTTTGGGCGATGACGGGGGCTGCGGCTGGGGCGGTTACTTGCGGTAGTGGCTGTTGTGCCGGGTCGTTCTTCTGCTTGAACGAGGCTACCGCTTTGTTCGGTAGCCTGTTCGGGGCATTGGTAGGCAAGTTGGGGCTGAAGCAACCCCAAGAAACCAATGAAAAGAAAAAACAAAAGGCTAAGGTTTAACCTAATCGGCTAAAGCGTCTAACGCTTCATCGGTATCCAATTCCTTCGCTACAACAGACCGAGGCACTAACAACCGCCGTGTTTCCATGAGGGATTCTTCTAACTCCTCACTATCCAACAACCAATCGCCATCCAAATCATCTTGGTAAGCTTGGGCTTCATCCGCCAAAGCTTTATCGGTTTGATAAGCTTCGGGGTGTTCCCGTTCATCAGGCTCAAAATCAAAGGCTTGGTCTCTAATCTCAATGGTATCGCCTACTTTAGCACCCATTTTTACCAATTTACGGAACACGCCCAAGGCTTTTAGCACCATCAAAAACCGCATGAGTGATTGCGGTACGCCCATATCCGTAATCTCAATCCAGCGATGAATTTTTCCGCCTTCCACAAAGAATGTACCTGCACTGGTTTTGGTAATTTGAAATGCCGAATCATCATGGTTCGTGGCACGGTCGCTTAACGTTGGATTGACGATAACAGCTTCAGGCTTAGGGGCTTTTTCCAGCTCTTCTAGCAATGTGCGTTTAAAGGCATCTAAGTTGAGCTTAGAAACTGCAGAAATCGTATATATTTTTAGGTTGGGGTAAGCCTTGTTAAACGTAGCTATCACGTCAGCCAATTCGGCTTCATCCAACGCATCTTGCTTGGTTAAAACAAGCAGTTGGGGTCGTTTAATCAATTCCGCACTATAAGCTTTTAGTTCTTGTTGAATGAGGTTGTAATTGCCCAGTGGGGTGCCGCCATCAGTTGCCGTGGCATCTACTAAATGAACAATCAGCCGAGTTCGCTCTACATGGCGAAGGAAATCGTGCCCTAGCCCAACGCCTTGGCTGGCTCCTTCAATTAACCCTGGTATATCTGCAATCACAATACCATCGCCATTAGGTTTTCGCATAACGCCGAGGTTGGGAATTAACGTCGTGAAAGGGTAATTCGCAATCTTCGGTTTAGCAGCTGAAACCACACTAATTAACGTTGATTTACCCGCATTGGGAAGCCCTACCAACCCAACATCTGCCAATAATTTCAGTTCCATGGTTACATTACGAACAATGCTGGGTTCCCCTGGTTCTGAAAAATACGGAGCTTTGTTTTTAGCTGTACTAAACCGAGCGTTGCCTCGCCCACCCCGTCCGCCTTGGGCGATTAGTTCTTTTTGCCCTATGGTAGATAAATCCGCAAAAATTTCGCCCGTATCGGCATCTTTTAAAACCGTACCGACAGGCACTTTAATGACTAATTCTTGCCCCCCCCGGCCATGGCAATTTTTGCTAGCCCCTTTACCGCCATCATCGGCTTTAAAGAAGGAGATAAATCGAAAATCTACCAAGGTGTTTAAATCTTCTGTGGCTATGGCGTAAACGCTGCCGCCTCTGCCCCCATCGCCCCCTGAAGGTCCGCCAAAGGCGATAAATTTTTCCCGATGCCAAGCAACAGCACCATTACCACCTGCACCGCTTTCAATTTTCACGGTTACTTCATCTAAAAATAGGGTCATCATCATAAAAAATAAGAGTCCTTAGCGGAACAAACGAGGAAAGGAGAGAAAATACTACTACTAGTAAACCCCAAAAGTAGGTTGGTTTCAACCTGCGGAAGCGGATTGTTAGTATTTTCTTCACATA
>JAPLIO010000116.1 GCA_026389055.1 Candidatus Melainabacteria bacterium
GTCTATGATAAACTAAAGGTAACTGTTGCCTTTTATTACTAAAAATTGAAAGTACTTCTTTTAACATGATAATCATCACCAAGCCCGCTTTAGAAGGGCAAAAAATTCTGGTTTCTGGGGCTTCAGGGCTTTTAGGTAGAAGCTTAGTTGCCTTGCTAAAACAACACAAAGCCCACGTTACCCAATTGGCTAGAAAACATTCCCGTTCCGCACTCAACCAACAGTGCGATGAAACGGTGGTGATTGACTTAACCACCCCTTCCCAAGCTACCGTTGATGCCCTTGAAGGCTTTGATGCCGTCATTCATCTTGCAGGTGAATCCATCATGGGGTTATGGACGGATGAAAAAATGACGAAAATTCGCAACTCTCGGGTGCAACCCACCCAAGTGCTAGCCGAAGCCTTGGCTTCAACGGAGAAACCGCCGAAAACCTTCATTTGTGCTTCTGCTATTGGGTTTTATGGCGAAGGCGGTTCAGCAGTGCTAACCGAAACAGCCCCTGCAGGTGAAGGCTTTTTAGCAGAAGTTTGTGTTGCATGGGAAGCGGCTTGTAACCTAGCTAAAAATGCGGGTATTCGGGTAGTTAATACTCGGTTTGGGATGATTTTAGCCCCAACGGGCGGTGGCTTTAAAACAATGTTAACGCCTTTTCAATTAGGCATTGGGGGTATTTTGGGCGATGGTAAACAGATGATGAGCTGGGTTCATGCGGATGATGCCGTGGCAGCAATGGTTCACGCCATCATAACGCCTGCTCTTTCAGGTGCGGTGAATGTGGTTTCGCCTAATGCGGTTAGCAATTTAGCGTTTACGAAAACGTTGGGCAAGGTGTTGAACCGTCCTACGGTGTTGCCTGCCCCTGCGTTTGCGTTGAAGTTGCTTTTTGGCAAATTAGCAGAAGAATTGTTGTTACCCAGCCAAAATGTTTACCCTGAACAGTTGCAACAGTCGGGGTTTGTGTTTAAGTTCCCTGAATTGCCTTCTGCCTTTGTCAATTTATTGGCTCAACTACGAAATAGGTCTTAAAAGCATACTGAAAAGGCTAGAGCAATAACAAAACAAAGCATACCCGCTCCGCTTTAAATTGGTATAATAAAGCCTTTACGCTCCCCTTGTTAAAAAGGTTTCGCCACTTGTTTCGATTACTTAAGAATTGGGTTAATGCCCTTCGCTTTCAAGCGGAAAACAACTCAAAAACCCAAAAAAAGCCCATACCACCTGAACGATGGGCATTAAATGCTTCGGTTGAAACCCATCAAAAACAACCCTTCGCCATAGAAGTTTACCATCAACTTGAAACACGCTTCACCCCAGAAGCCCTAACCCGATTTCTACCCCCCGTAACCACATGGGCGGGGTTAGAAAGCCTTCAAACCCTTGAGTGGCTTTCGGTTTTTATGCAACACGAAGCCTTTCCCGCCCTTGCCGAAAAACCACTCCGCTGGCTAGATGTTGGCAGTAAAAACTTTGCCTACGCACCCGCTTTAGCTTTAATGCTAAACCATCTAACTAACCTAAATCAACCGTGGCACCTAAAAGGCATTGAACTAGACGCTGGCAGGTTAGACCATCAAGGTAATACTCGAACCCAATACGCCGAAGGTTTAATTAACCTGTTGCCTAATACCACCTATCAGCAAGGCGATATCCTCAAGGAAACCCAGCAATACCAAGGAATTTCCCTGTTTCTACCGTTCGTTTTTGAAGAACCCCTGCTAAAATGGGGCCTGCCTAGCAAACACTTTAACCCGTTGGAAATTTTAGTCCAGTGCATTTCCCTATTGACAGATGGCGGTGTTCTGATGATTATCAATTTAACGCCTGAAGAAGCTGCTCAGCAAGAAGTGTTGTTTCATCAGCTACCTGACCCAATCAAACAGCAAATTACATGGGTAAAACTACCCAATCCGCTTCCTAATTCCTTTATCCACTGGCAATATGAAAGAATCCCTTGGCTATGCCTCAAACACCCACTTCCCCAACCCTCCGCTTAATGATAGCTTCTGAAAATGCTCACAAATTGGAAGAAATGCAAGCGTATTTCACCCAAGAAAAGTTGCCCATCACAGTAGTATTACCCCAAAGCCTTGAAGGGCTAGAAGAAACAGGCGATACCTTTACCGCCAATGCCCTATTGAAAGTGCAATTTGCCCATCAGCAAGCCAAAGAAGCCAATTGCCAATGGGTTTTGGGTGATGATTCGGGTTTTTCTGTTGAAGCCTTAGCGGGGCAGTATGGGTTGCCCCTGTTCCCTGGGGTGCAATCGAATCGGTGGTTAACGGCACAACGCCGAGCCAATTTGTTGGGCGATAATGCCCCTAATTTTGAAAGCCCTATCACCCATCCGCAACGATGTATGGCGGTTTTCAGCTTGTTGGGTGATAATCCTAATCGTAAAGGGGCTTATCATTGTGCAATGGCGTTGCTGGAAGTTTCAACTGGCGATGTTTCTTCTTTTGAGGGGCTTTGCCCTGTTAGCATTGCTCCGACGGCTGAACTACTTGGCACGAATGGCTTTGGGTACGACCCGATGGTTTACCCAGTAATTAATGCCGTTACGGGTGAACTTTCAGACCGAACCATGGCACAGTGGCACATGGCTGAAAAGAATGCTATTAGCCACAGGGGCAACGCATTAGCCCAAGTAGCCACCTTTTTCAAACTACGATGAACAGCTGATGCACAAGGCTTTCGCCCAAGCAGGCGGTGGTTGCGTATACTGGGCTTCCAATGCAGGGTGCTCATCAAACGGGGCATTCATTAACTGAAATAGGCGGTCTATTTCTGAAAAATCGCCTGCTTCGGCTTGAACAATGGCTTCTTGCAACAAATAATTCCGTAAAATAAATTTGGGGTTCACGGCATCCATTTTCTGTTTTCGCTCTTCTGCTGAAGTCTCAGCATCTGCTAATAATACCGTTTGATAAGCCAACAACCAATCATCCACCAACGTTTTTCGTTCTAGGGGAAGGCATGCATCGCCCAAAAACTGTTGCTTCCACGCCAAAACCGCATCATCCAACACGGAACCCGAAGCTAAGACTCCCTGCAATTGGCTAAAACTACGAAATGTATTAGTATAATCCACCTGTAAAATCGCCATCCAACGGAGTAACTGCTTCAAAAACGGTTCGCTCATGGCAGAATGTGGAAGCCCTAGTTTTTTAGCATAAATACTAATAAATGCCTCGTAAAAAGACCGTTCATACAACCGCAAACACTTATCAGTAAACCCTTCCCATTCCTCTGCGGATATGCCTAAAATCGGTTGCATTGCCATGATAAATTGCATCACATTCCATTGCCCTACGGCGGGTTGTTGGTTGTATGCATAACGCCCGCCATTATCGCTATGGTTACAAATGTGGGCAGGGTCAAAGTCATCCAAAAAGCCGAAAGGGCCGTAATCCAGCGTCAAACCTAGGATGCTCATATTATCGGTATTCATTACGCCGTGGCAAAACCCGACGCTCTGCCATTGAGCCATCAACGTTGCCGTGCGTTCCACAACGGCTAAAACCAAGCTGTGATAAGGCTTTTCAGTCGTTTTAAGTTCAGGCATATGATGATTAATCGTATAATCTGCCAAAGCCGTTAGTACGTCTGTTCTACCCAGTTTCGCCCAAAATTGAAAATTCCCAAACCGTAAAAACGAAGGAGCCACCCTGCAAACAATCGCCGCAGGTTCAATAGTTTCCCGGTAAATGGGCTCATCTAACGCCACGGTCAAGCTCAACGCCCGAGTGGTGGGAATGCCCAAGGCGTGCATAGCTTCGCTACCTAAATATTCCCGAATACTGGAACGTAAAACCGCCCGCCCATCGCCCATACGGGAATAGGGGGTTTGCCCTGCACCCTTTAACTGCAAGGTTTGTAGCCCTATTAAAGCCGTCGAAAGGGTGCCGATGGTGGTCGCTCTACCATCGCCCAATTGGGGAACGTAGTAGCCAAATTGATGTCCCGAATAAACCACCGCATAGGGCGTAGACCCAGCAAGCACCGCATTTCCGCTGAGAGCTGGTAGGAGTGTTTCTTCTGAGATTGTCCCTAAACCCAGTTCTTCAGCCAAA
>JAPLIO010000217.1 GCA_026389055.1 Candidatus Melainabacteria bacterium
ATAGCGTAAATTTTTTCTGTGTAGGGGTGCGATTTATCGCATCCGTTTGGGGATTGTGGGGCGGACGTGATAAATCACGCCCCTACATTAAATACGCTATTTAATCTTTGAATTGGTATTAGATGGATACTAGGCACTGGCCAGTAAAAAACCGCAGGCGTACACACAAAGTACGTTGAGGATTTTTTGCTTGACGGTAACAACGTAGACGCTGACGATATTTCTATTTGAAAATGGTATTAAGCAGGGTATAACGTTGAAAGCGAAGGATCTAATAATCGGCTACCATGGGTATCAAATAAAATCGAAACCACACTACGTTCTTCCAACGGTACAACGGCTTGTACGGTACCCGTACCGTACTCATCATGCCGAACCCGCATACCAACGGTTATCTTGCCCACTATCTCACCACTGCCAACAGCAGGGCTATCATTAACGAGAGAAGGGTCTACGGCTGTTTCTACCGCCGTAACCGAACTATTCACGCTGGTGGTTGCCTTAGAGTACGGTGTTGCATCTGTTAAAGTATCTAATTGTGTAGATAAAGTTTGCCAATCCGCTGTAGCAGCAACCGAAGAAGGTGAGGGTTGTTCTTCAACGACGACTGCCTCTATTTTAGGTAATTGTTGTACGATGGAAGCAACAGACGGTGGGGAATCTACCCTCAAGAAAGGCTCTGCTTCAAGCACCGTAGCTGGAATGACTGTTTGAGGGGGGGCTTCAGTGGGGTGTTTTTCTCCGAAATCGGGTAATTCGGTTAAATCAAAGTTAAACATCGGGAAGTCTGCATGGTTACTATCACCATGATGGGGTGCATCAGCAACGAAAAGGTCTGGTTGTACAGAAAAATCTAATAAACCTGCTTCAGGTAGCGGGTGAAGCGGGTGTTGCTCCACCACCAACTCTGCCAATGCTTCAGTAGGAGGGGCAAGAGGAGACAACGGTACTTCAGGTAACGATTCTACCGGTTTAACCGCCCATTGCCCTTGAGGATGATTCGCCACCAACGGTGCTTGAGCTTCGTGTAGCAGTTGGGCATCCATGGTAACGGTAGGTAGGTGTTCAAAAACTTGTGAAAATACTGAATCTGAAGCGGTAGAAGCAATCGGTTCGGGGGTTTCCATCACCGCTATTTCTTCTGTCAAACGGTTAGCTACAGGAGGAGCCACTGCGACGAAATCTTCTATTTCGACAAAAGGAATAACGTTTTCCATTACGGCTCGTTGGGCAGATGCTTCAAACCACGCTGCTTCATCAGGGCTTATGGCTTCTATTTCAGGGGGTGGCTCATCTATGCCATCTAGTAGTTGAGCATCTAAAAACTCCGAAAGATGGGAGGTTGGAATAGCCGTTGCAGGTTTTCCTGTTACATTAAAACCAGTTGTTTCAAATTGGGCTTCTGTTGTCGTATAGAATGATTCAATATCCGCCATCATATCATCAGGCAAACAAGGGTGTAAGGCATGGGTATTGGCTACAATTTCTTCGGTTAAAGCAATTTCCCCCAGTTGTAAGGCGGGTGAATGGGGATCGGCTACCACTGCATCAGGATAAGCTTCAGGATGCAGGGTAGATGATTTAGCCGAGGGCAACGGGGCTTCTTTTCTCAATTCTCGTTCTAAAATTTTACGCCAATGGGCGGGCATCTGCCCTAAAATACTATTGTAGTACTCTCCATCTACACCAGCGGGTAACTGGGTTTCTTCTTCTTCAGAGTCTGAATTGACATCAGGACGTTTACCTTCAGGCAAATTCAACGTATCCAACGGAGGTAACGCTTCTTCATCCAAAGTATCATGGCTAGTTCGGTTGTGTTTGGCTTCTCCTTGGGAGGGTAACTCTTCAACAGAAGCTGGTAGCGGCGAGAACAAGGCTGAAGCCTCGCCGTAAGTGGTGGATTCTTGCAATAAAAACTCTCTAGCAGTTGCCCCTGTGTTAAACCGATTTTGTGAATGTTTATCAATTAAATGAATGACCGTAGACCCTTGAGCAGCGATGTGAATCCAGCTATCATCATCTTCTGCTTCAGTGTTTGAAGGGGGGGCTACTAGAGTCTCTTGTAAAGCGGGTAGTGCCACCGAAGGCGTTATCACGGATGGAGCAGCTGGCGAATGGCTGGTAGACAAAGAATGAATAGGAGGTAGCCCTAACACCAGTAGGAGGTTGTTGGTGGCTTCTTTCCCTTGCAATAAAACCAAGCCTTCAGGGGCTAATAGCTCTACGGATAAGTTAAAGCCTAGAGTCTGTTGATCATCGGTTACTGCTAGTTGGGTTGCGGTGCCTTGTTTACGCCATTGCCCCTGAATAAACGGTAGATTAGCTTGGTAAAGCGTCTTGTTTGTGGGGTTCAGTAGTTGGTTCATGCTGGTTTGATAATCCGCATTGAGTACCGCTAAAGCTAATTGATCTTTCCCTAACGATAACTTGGCAATTTCCTGAGCAATTGTTTTTACCAACCAAGGCAATACAGCCGTAGGTAACGTGCTTAAATCTACCACCCAAAGGGCTGCATGAGGAGCTTGATTGACCAATTGAGCAATAGAAAAATAACTGGCTTGAGGTTGTTTGGCAAATAAGCTGGTTTGTTCCATTCGGTGTAATTGCCTGTATAATAACCCTGCCCCGCTTTGTTCTAAATACTGATTGAGCGTTTGCAAGGCTTCAATAGGCTGGGTTACGTTAGCAAATGCGTGGGCATATTGGTTCCAAGCACCCGCCTGAAGGGGTTCTGGTAGCTGGGCAATACAATCACTTATGAGGGATTCCACCCCATAAGCTTCAACAGAATAAAACACCCCACCCGCTTCACCTAGCTGAACAACCGAAACATTGGGTAATGCCAGTTGTTTAAAAACGCCTAATAAATCTAATACAATGGGTAGTTTACCCAACCCTCGTAATTGCATCAGCAGGGTTACTAAGGTTTCAGTTAACACCAGTTTATCGGCACTTTGTAATAAGGTGTTTGAAAGTAAGTAATCTTGATGAAGCGTTAAATTGGGGCAGAATACGTCTGATAAAGCAATGGCATCCCCTTCTTGTTGAATAGAAGGGCTGAGTGCAGTTAAAACCGCATTACTGGCAACCCAATACAGGTGTTTTGCATCAGTAACCGTTTGTTTTGTTGCCCATGTAGCCTCAACTACTACCAATGGGCTGGGGTCGGGCGTTTGTGGTGGCAGAGGGGCAACAGGGCTAACCGTTTCAATATGCAAAAAAGCCCGTTCGTCTTGGCTACTTTCTGCTAATAGTAAATGCCCAATGGTTAAGTTATACGCCAATGGCACATGTACCCTAATACCTTGATTAGTTAGCTGTAAGGCTTCAACTTGAAGAGAAACAGCGTTTAATAAGCTAGGGGTTAAACTTTTCCAACGATTAACAACAGTGGCAGATAGACCCATGAGTATCAGAACCCTTTATCAAATTATTTGTCGCTATCTCTTTATTTTAGAAGATAAAGCCTTAAAAAGGCTAGCTCTTTCAAAAAACACTATCACTAGTTGAGATTTACACACGTTTTATCCATAATAAGATGTAAGCACTTAGGCGAATAAGACAATGAGGATTAAAGACAATGATAGCAACAACAGCAACTTGGTGGATATTCCCTACTATTGGCGTTTTCACATTTTTGTTTGGCAGCTTTTTATTTTCTAACAATAAAAAAGCCATTGATTGGGGCTTAATTGTCCGTTGCCTGTGCTTTCAAGTGCTAATTGCCGTTTTATTGCTAGAGCTACCCCAAGGCAGAGTGTTTTTTCAACAATTAGGGCAGGGGGTTGAACAAATTCAAGGGTTTGCCAACCAAGGGGCTGCCTTTGTATTTGGCGGTATTGCCTCTAAACCAGAGGTGTTAGCTTCTATTTTTGGGGCAGATGGCAGTTTTATTTTCGCCTTAAAACTCATTCCGAGTTTAATTTTTATTGGCTGTTTAATCCATATCGCCTACTATTTTAATATTTTACAAAAAATTGTAAAGATAGTGGCTTGGGTGATGAACTTGGTACTAGGTGTTAGCGGAGCAGAAACCCTTTCTAACAGTGCCAGCGTGTTTTTAGGGCAAATTGAAGCCCAAATGTTGGTGCGTCCTTATCTGGCTACCATGACGCAATCCGAACTGCTTGCCATTATGGCGGGTAGCATGGCGTGTATTTCTGGCGGGATGATGGCTATCTACATTGGCATGGGCATTCCTTCCAGCTATCTATTAACCGCTAGTTTAATGGCAGTGCCTGCTGCGTTTGCCATTGCCAAAATATTGATTCCTGAAACGCACTTGCCTGATACACAGGGTAGTTTGAAGTTGGTTTCTGAACAACGAGCAGTCAACTTTGTTGATGCGGCTTCTCAAGGTGCTAACGAAGGGTGGCATATTGGTGTTAGTGTTATTACCATGTTAATTGCCTTTATTGCCTTGGTAGCCTTTTTAGATGCTGGCTTGGGGTTATTTGGTAAACAACTAATAACCTGGGGGGTAAACGCCCACCTTTGGGGGATGGATTTAACGCAGTTGAGTATGGGGCAGATGTTGGGTGCAGGGTTTTATTGGGTGGCATTGCTGTTGGGTGTTCCTGCAGAAGAGGCCCAATTTGCAGGTAGCTTAATGGGTACCAAGTTGGTTTTGAATGAATTTGTGGCTTATAGCCAACTGCTAACAGGGGTAAAAGCCGGGTTAATTACCCCACAAAGCCAAGCGATATTATCGTTTGCTTTATGTGGGTTTGCTAACTTAAGTTCTGTAGCCATGCAGTTGGGTGGCATTGGTGCCATGGTGCCTGAACGTCGTGCTGAAATTGCGAAATTAGGTATTAAGGCAATGTTGGCAGGTAATTTAGCGTCTTATCTTTCCGCTACGATGGCGGGTATGCTATTGCATGTGGAACACGCACCTGAAACGCCTATTTGGGGTATGTGGGGTATTGGCGTGCTAGCCGTGGTGATTATTCTCTTTTCTCGGTGGTTTTTCCCAAAGCCTGCCTATCAGCTTCAAGCAGACTTATTTAAACCGTTGGTTACGAAACCACCAAGCCCTCAAGTGTTTAAACCCTTACCTGAAGGGGCAGTTGTTCTTCCTACCGTTGTGGGAACCCCTTAATCATCGTTATTGTAACAATGCCTAGTTAAAATAGGAATCACTAGTAGCATCATTTTTAATGGTTGGGGTTTTATGCTACTAATTCGTGTCGTACTCGTTTACTTTTGGGAATAACTAACCACTATGGTCAGAAGATGTGGTTTCTGTTACGCAACCTGTAATAAGAATAACAGATCAAGTCATTCCGATAGCAGCTGCGTGTATTGGTGCTTTAGCTCTATTAGCTAAGCCTGTTCAAACTGCTTGCATCAAAACTGCCGATAACTTAAAGAGTTGGGCATCCACGCTCAGCATCGTCAAAAATAATGCTCAGGCAAGAGCATTTGTAGAAGAAAGGCTCTCTGACGAGAATAAAGTCCTCTTCATAGGCGGAGCTGGGATTGTTGCTATGGAGCTACTACTGAGTGTTGGTTTAGCTATTGCAGATGCCATTATTGTTAGAGGGCTTGAAAAAGAAGCCTCCCGTGTAGCACGCTTTCAGGCAAGGGAACAAGTATTGCAAGACCCTCGGAACTTCGTTAATTATACCCCTGAACAATTAGTCGAAGCCAAAGCAGAAGCGAAAGAATCCAAAGCAAAAGACCCAAACAAACCTAAATCGTTAAACCCACTTATTATGTTGGGTGAATCCATCAAAACAGCCAAAGAATTGACCGAACAACATAAAGGCTACGAAAGTTGGAAAGCCAACTTCATTGCAAAAGAAACAACCGCTCTGGAAAAATTAGATTTGGATACGCTTTCAGACCAAGAAAAACAAGACGCTTTGGTCGACCAAAACCGAATTACAGCCATCATTAAAACTATCGAATTAAAATCGCAACAATACCTTGCAAACGTAGAAATGGTTGTAAACATTGCTAGCACTTTCTCATTGGGGGCTGGGCTATTGGTTGGTAGCTTAATATCAAAGGGGATTGAATTAGCACAACATCAAAAATGGTTACCCAGTGATACGGAGTCTTCGGGGCTTCCATTGACTAAAAAGGCGATTACTTATGGTTTACCTATTTTGGGTACTATCTTCTTTGCTATTTATGGCATTAAAATTCAAAAAGAAGCGGCTAAAGTGGGAAGATTTAAAGCCAAGCAGGAACTATTAAAACACCCTGAATTGTTCGTTGCCTCTGTCAATGGGCAGAAGAAAGAGGAGGTGGCTTCATTACCCCCACTACCACCCCTTAAGAAAAAATCGTTTATTGAATCAGTTAAAGAGGAAGTACGCTTCTTCTTTAACCTCAACAAAGATTTTGACGCTTATAAAGCCCATGAAAAAGAATTGGCTCCTAAGGAATATCAGTTAAATGAAGCATTAAAACAAGTAGATATTACCCCCGAACAATTACACAAGGCAGAAGTATTACAAAAACGGGCTTTTTATGCGTTTGAAAAAATGGATGAAAAAACCCAACGCTATTCTGATGATGTAGAAGGTGGGGCTAGTGTGGTTACGGCGGTAATCAATAAAGTGATGGAACAAGTTTTAACGTGTGGGGCGTTCATGCTACCCATTATTATGGTCAAAGCCAATGAAAATGCTAAGAATATCAAAACAACAGGAAATGAAGTTGAAAACATTGCTCATAGCATTCCTTCAGGCATAAAAGTGATAGGCTCATTGTTATTGCTAACCCTACCTGTTTCTCTATCCACGATTTGGGCGGCACAGATGAAGAAAACGGCGGCACAAGTGGGCGTCATGCTTTCTATGAAAGAACTAGAAGACCCCAAACGGATGCTGGTAGCCCCTAGCCTGCCCTTGGTTTCTCCTAGCAAAGCTACCAACAAAGAAGCTGAAGACGATGACGACACCACCCAAACAACCGAAAACGTCGCTTAATACCATTGTTTTACCGATTTGTAAACCACGGCACATTAACACTTTGCCCCAAAATCGTCTTCGGTACACCCGCAGGGAAAGAAACACCTGTGGTGGGCGTGGCTTGAGGCGTATTGGTTAAATGCACATCGCCGTGGGCATCTACCAGTGCTTGGGTTCGTTCCGTAACCCCTGAATTGGGCATACGTTGCTGGTGCTGATGTTCTTCCTGCTGGATGGCTTGCAAGGCTTCTTGCCAACTTGCCACTTTCGTTAGTAGTTTGAGTCCATCGGGGCCGTTGCTCATTAAAAATTTTTCGCCTTCACACCGCACTAAATGGAGCAATTTATCCGCATCCAGCTGGATGGTTTCTTCTACCACTAGGCTTCTGCTTTCCGCTTGTTCAGCTAAGCTAGTGGGGGCTCCTAGCATGCTTTTTAGCCGATTCAAAAAAACGGGATTTTTCTTTAATTGCCAATACATCCATAGTAAGGCGGCAATAACCAGCAAAGTCCAACTACCTACGGTGCCTAGGTATTTCCATAAAAGCACGGTGCTATTGGCTTCGGGTAACGTAGCAACAGCCGTGGGTACTTGGTGGGTAGTGGCAGTCATAGCATATGCGGTGGGGTGTGGCATGGGAATTAAGGCTCCAAACAAGTTAAAACGAAAGGGTACCCTTAGTTTACCGTTTTTTCAAGAAAGAGGGAAGCCACTTATTAACACCTAACAAAAAAGCTGAACTTTCAATTTTTGCTAGATTTTACTGAAATTGTTAGTTTCAAACCATAGGCAGTTGAAGATAGGCTGGTGCGAGGGAGAGCAGACCAATTAGGAAACCCTCTGGTTTTCGGTCAAGCCTATTTTCAACGTACATGTAAACAGATTAACCAGTTGTTCCCCTGGGGATTATTAAGGGGGCGGTGAGCAACCCCTTAATTTTGCGGGGGGTTTGGGGGGTACCCAAATGGTACCCCCCATGAAGCCCTAGCCCGAAGCGAGAATCTTTTGCATTCATCAAACAAAAAACTTCAGATGGTAAGGAAACTACTTATGTCTCCTCTTCTTCCTCGTACTCTTCATCTTCATATTCTTCACTCAACAAACTATCTACTTCGCTTAGCATTTCGTTGGCTCTGCTCACTTCTTGAACGTATTCTTCGGGGGCTTCACCTTCAGCCCCTTGTTGCCTATTCATACCCGCACCGCCCCCTTGAAATTGCGACTGTTGCTGACGTTGCTGGGGCGTAGGCACTTCAATGCCTTGTTGCTGAAATACCAAGGTGAGGAACTGGTTGGGTTCCATACCCTGTTGTTGGGCAGCTTGTATAATTTGGTCTAAATCCATACCCAATTGCAAGGCGGTTTGTGCTAGGAATGGGTCAATACCCATTTGCAATGCCGCTTGCACTAAATTGGGGTCAATGCCTTCATAGGGGTTGTGCGGTTCTTGGTAGGGTTGGTTGGCTGAATGGGCGTGCGGTTCATGGCTACCGCCAACTGAATGCTGTTCTGCATGGCTCTGCAGGGCTAGTTGGTCTGGGATACCGTCGCCCAAAGCAGACAAACTGGGTTCTTCTTTCCCAACGACTTTGGTTAGCAGTACGCCAAATTTATCGCCAACAATGACTAATTGCCCATGGGCTAGCACACTGCCATTGACCACTAATTGCACTTGATTTTTCAATAAATCTGCCACTTCAACAATCAGCCCTTCGCTCATTTGTTTTAAATGCCCAACAGGGATTTTAGCAGGAGCGAATTCGGCGTGTACATCTACTTTCAGCGAATCCCATAAGGAATTTTGGGCTTGTGAAGGCATCGGTTGCCAATCTGCCGAATGAGTATGCGGGTTGGGTGCTATGGGGTGGTGGTGGTGCTGATGCTGTTGCATATGCGGGTGGCTCATCATGGCGGGGTGTCCCCTTTCAAATGGTGGTGGTGGTGGTGAAACTTCTTGGGCGGGTAGCTGGTAAGGCCAATGCGTTAAACCCGAAATAGGAAAGGGCAAATAAACTTCTAAAGCAGGGTGCTTTAAAAACAATTGATGATAATTACTTTCTTCCAAAACAATCAAATCATCACGTTCTAGGGCTTTTAAATCCGCCGTGCTTAACTGAGTATAGCCTGCTGAAAGCGTCGCAACACTTCGGGCGGTAATGCCTTGTGCTTGCAAATAGTCAATGGTTTGGGCGATGGTCGTGGCTTGTTCTTGGTTCGCCTTGAAAAACGGAATGGCTGGGTTTTGCGTAGGAATAGCATATTGCGGGATGGATAAAATAACTTTCGGCATTGAAACAGGCAATTCATCTAACACCATAGGCGTGTATTCTTTAGGCTCATTATCTGGGCTAGCAGCAGCAGGTTCGGTTTGATGGGGTTCGTAAATCCAAGCCATATGCACCAAGGTTTCGTCTAATTCCAAGGTTCCACCCGTTTCAGCGTGGTGCTGATGTGTTGCCAATGCGGGGCTACACCACTGTTCCTGCAAGGCGGTAAAACAGTTTTGGGCAAATTGCGAAAGTAAAAAGCGTTCTAAACTGGTAGCCGAATTGAACAAAGGCTGATTCGGCTGCAACCGAAGATTTTTAGCTGAAGGCTTTCCCAACCAATCCTGCAGGCACTGTTGCTGAAAGTGGGAGGAAAACCGCAATTCCAAAGCCGTTTCGCAAAGCGGATGCACGGTGGCTAACGATTCTATGGCGGGCGTATTGATGGTGTGATGATACGTTAAATAGGCATCCATTTGCCAAGTGGGGGGTAGTTTGTGGCTACAGGCAATCAATTTAAACTGTCCAACGGGTTGCGTTGCAAAGGTACCAACCCACTGCTGCCACGCCAAATTAAGCTGATTGCCCAGCCAAAAACTGGCAATAGGCAAGGATGGGGCTTCCCCCTTAGCATGCGGGGCAGAAGATAACGAAGACGAGGAGGAATTGGGCATCATACGAGAAAAAACAACACTACTTTTCTAAAAAGGCGTAATAACGTTTATTTGTAACAAGTTCTTCATAAAAATGTAACAAAAGGTTTATACAATTTTAATAGACGTAAAACAAGGACTCATCTTATTTTAGGGTACAAAGCACTGTTTAAAACTCCTCCAGTTGGTGGAGTTCATTCTTGCGTGCGGGTGGGGGTAGTGGTAAGGTTATGGGTGAAAAGGAAGTAATACTGATAGTCAATCTGAAAATCGGTATTAAACAACTTTAATGGCATAAGTGCGTGCTAACAGGTTGTTTGAAGAACGAACTACTTTCCACTGAGGAGGTAGGGTTTGAAAAGAAGGGTCTTTCTCTTTTTTTTCAGTTCGGTCTTGTTTCTGTCATTGTAGCTGTGGCTCTTTGAATTTTCGTTCTTTTTGTATAATGTCTTAATGTTATAACTACCGAACACTGGTAAAAGTATCGTGTATGAACTTAACGCATGAATACCCTAGAACGATAAACTGATTGCTAATTAGGCTCATCAATACAGAACTTCATTGTAACTTTAGTTAAAGGACGACGACTTACTATTTAATCATTGTTTCTTTTATCGAACTAGGTTTTTAAGTCATCGTTCTTTAATTATTGTTTAGCTTTTGGGGATATACTGGTTTTTGTTTCATTAGACCTCTTGCATGGCTCGATAGGTGGGTGCAGATTCTAGGAATGAGGAACGGAGAACCGCAGGTGTACACTTTAGTACATGAGGATTCGAGTACCACAAATGACAACGAAGGTGCCCCAGATATTGAGTCATGCAAGAGGTCTAAACGTTGTTGTTGCTACAGAACAGACCCCCTGGTTGGTTTCCACTAGCCAACTAAAAGAATGGGACAAATGTAAAAAGCAGTTCTACTATAAAAGTGTGGTTAAAACCAACTGGCTGGCGGGGCAAAAAAACTTTGAACTGGGCAAAGCAGTCCATAAATTGATGGATTACCAAGCCCGCAATTTACCGCTGGAACCCATTCTAACGGAAGTTCGGCAGGATATTCAAGAAACCTATTTGGCATTGGAAGGCAATAGCTTGGCTCAAGCTACCGTAGTTGCCAATGAGTGGAGCTTTAACGTTCCCTTCTCGTTAGAACTTGAAGGGCAAGCCCCCATCACCGTTTGGCTAACGGGCAGGGTGGACAGGGTGGTTAAAACGCTGGTAAACACGCCCGCCAAACACTCGTTTTATTGGGTGGTAGATTGGAAAACGGGCACCGCCGTTCCGCCAGACTTCAAACAGGCTTGGCAAACCAGGCTTTATTTGTACGCCATTTGGGAGGCTAGGCATCAGCTGGGGTTGCCTGAAACCGTAACGATTGAGCAATTAGGCTTTGTTTATGTGGAAGTTAAACCCAAGCGAAAACAGGCAGTTCGGTTGTATGAGGTGCTTTATTCGCAAGCCCAACACGAACAAACCAAGGCCGATTTAACCCGTGTGTTAACGGGGATGTATTTGGAAAGACGGTTTGAACTACCTGCCACTTGCCCCGATAGTTACTGCCCGTTTGGGGCGATTTGCGGGATTGCCCCAGTTGAAACAGAGCAGTTGAATTTATTAGCCTTGCCTGCGAAGCCCGTTCGTAAGCGGAAAAAGTCGAAAAAAGAGGCGAATCAGCCAGAGATTGCCCCAGAAATGGTGGTTCCCAAAGAAGAAGCCTCTCCATTTGACTGGTTTTAGTGGCGTTTCAGGTAAAACGGCATCATTTTACGTTATGTTTTAACAGGTAAAGCCTGATAAAATACCCCCACCGTGTTTCCCTTCCTTCATACCGATTCACAGTGTAAATCGTATATTCTAAAATCGACTGTCGTTCTTAATTTTCGCTGGTTGGTTTGTCAGGGGGTGCCTGTTTGGGCACCCCCTGACACCCCCCGCAAACCTAGGGGTACCCCCTAGGAACCCCCAAAAAGCCACCCCCCTATGCCACTACGGGCATGTGACGGAGGGATGTTCTTTTTGCCCCTTCGGTGGACGGAACGCATCGGCAGCTGCAGGGCAAATGCGATGGTCGTTCCTACTGGGTGGTACAACTATTAACCTAAGTTGGTATCAAATGCTCAACAAGCTCATTCAATTGATGATTATCCTCTTCCTGCTAATTGCGGGCTATGTGCTGTGGCTATTTTCAGACGATATTCAAGCCAAAGCCGATGCCTTCCGCACCGAAAAAGCCGTAGAAACGGCGTTGGCACAACATCAACCCAAAAAAGCGTTGGCATTGTTGGAAGAAGCTGTCGTTAAACACCCCAAAGAAGCGGTATTTCACCTACAGCTAGCCACGCAATATCATCAACAAAAGCAACCTGAAAAAGCCATTGATGAGTACCGTCTAGGGCTTCGGTTGAACCCATCGGCAAGGGTTTACAGGCATAATTTTGCTCGGTTATTGGTGGCTCAACACCGCTCTAACGATGCCATTCGGGAATATCGTTCCGTGCTAGAATGGGCACCCACAGATACGGGTACCTTGCATGATTTGGGTCAGCTTTATTTTGATTTTTATCAACAAGCTTATAACAGGGGGAAGGTGGAAGAATCTCAGTGGTGTTTGCGGTGGGCGTTGTACTATTTCAGCAAGGCTATCAAGTTGAACGATGCCGATGTTTCGGCGTGGTGGGGCTATGGGCATGCCTTGCAGTTGTTGCATAAAGAAGGCAAAGCGAAGCAGGCTTTTTGCAAGGTGCTAGCCAAACAACCGAATTTTACCCCTGCACGGTACAATTTAGGGTTAATTTTGTGGCAGCAACACCATGAGCCCTTGGGCTTTGAATTATTAATTTCTGCGGTGCGATTAAAAGAAGCAGCTATTCTGGCGGGTACTTCCAATGAAGATATTGCGGCTTTGCAACGCCAGTTAGCCACATTGCGTAATGAATATACGATTCGGACAGGCGTGGTATTACCTTACGAAGCTGGGCATAAAGCGTTTGAAGGACAAACCGAAAGTAAACCAGAGAAAGCTGAAAAACAGGGTAAACAGGCTGAAGCATCGGCAGAAAAATCTCCCTTCGCAACCGATGCTACGTTAGCTCAAGCCTGTAAATAATCTAAGGTCTTAATCATCCCTCCATTGAAAAATGGGATGGGCTGGTTTATGATGAGTGCATCTCACCATACAATTAACATTAAATAGAAATGACGCCTTTTGCCATGCCTCCAGCCCTTTTAACCCCCTATCAACTTAAACGCCTAGAAAATGCCGTACTAACCGTAGCAGATGCCAGCTTGGAAGAATCGCCCTATATGGCGGTGGGTTGCACCGCCGAACAAGCCTTTGGCAGGTTAACGGTTCAACTATTTGTAGAAGGCCGTAGCTTCTGGATTTCCATTGACCAATGTGTGGAAGTAACTCGCTTGGTAGATGAAGCCATTGAAGGGCTGGCGGAATTACAAGCCCATGTTTACAACCTAGAAGTAGGCTCACCAGGGCTGTTTCGGCAATTGCAAACCCCCAGAGAATTCGCCTTTTACAGAGATAGACGGGTTCACTTTTCAGCGATAGATTCGCCCGTATTAGGGCAACCTTCTGAAGCGATGACGACAACGGATTGGGCTTATCCTGAAAAAATTGGTACTTTAAAATGCGTTTCAGATACGGCTGAAATGGGTGTTATTATTGAATGGGAAGCGTCTAAAGCTTTGCAAGTGGTGTTGCTAAAAACCATCCCTGCGGGTTGGGGCATCTTTTTAGCACCGCAAGTAGAATGGCCGACTGACGATGAGCCTTCTTCGCTGGAAGATGAGCAACAACATGAAGCGGATGAGGCAACAACCAATTTCTCCGCTTAGAAAGCCTTTTACCAAATGCCTGCTATTCAGCCAAACTTCCCTTGGGACACCTCGTTTTTAGACGCCTTTAAATCGGTTAAATCACCTGATTTTATTAGCCTCTTGCCCCCTTCTCCGTTATCTACCCCTGTACAATGGGGGCATTATAACCACGCTTTG
>JAPLIO010000198.1 GCA_026389055.1 Candidatus Melainabacteria bacterium
AGCCTGCTTGGCAAACCCAAAGAACAAGGTTTCATAAGCTAACCGAGCCGCATGGTTTTTAGTGTATTGCCAGTTGTAACCCAAGTTACCATAAGCCTGGTTTTTGGTGTTTTTAGCCACATTTTCACCATCAATCCAAGCAAAATCATAACCCATGTTAGCGTCAAAATTATGCCAAGGGCCTAAGTTAATTTCACCAAAAACCGAATTTTCACGAACTTGACCCACCAATTGGTTAGCCAGTAAACCCCGTGAAGGTTTAATACCCGCATAAGAAAGGAAGCTGGTTTCAAACGGAGACCGACGCATACCAGCCTGTAGTTTTACTTTATCATGGGCTTGGTATTGTAACCGAGCTTGATAAGTAAAGTTAGACGTTTTACTTTGGGTAAATTCTGTAACAGACCCATCACCATCAAACAATAAACGGTCTGCTAATTGCCATGTTAAACCGCCACTGTATTGATGAGCCGCAGTAGAAATACCCAAGCCGCCTAATTTAGGTTGGGAAAACCTGCGTAACGCATACCCACCCCGTAACCGAACGGTTGGTGTTAGCATGAAGCTAACTTGGCTAGGAAATGCCCACTGACGTAAGGCATTGGTAGATTTATCGCCCTTTTGGGTGGAATACAAGAAGCCTGTACGGAACGAAGGACGCATGAGCTGGTTTACTTCCGTTTCAATGCCAGCCAATTTATCTAAGTAGTTTAAATCGCCTCTGGCACCCACTTGGTTGCCTACAGCTGGGTCTTCATCGGCAATAATGCGTTGAGCATACCCTGTTTGAACACCGACAGTGGTTTGACCATTCAGCAATTCATCCTGCTGGGGTTGGGTATACTTACTACGAATTACCGTAGAAACTTCCGCTTGACCAGGGGCTAAATCCTGCATCACATCTAGCTTGTCTTCCAAAGCTTTCACTTGTTTTTCAGTATCGCTTTGCATCGCCTTAAGGGCTTGCATTGCTCTATCAAAATCCGCCGTATCAGTAGCCGTAGAAGCAATCTGAGTAGGTGCTACAACCGTTGCTTTAGTGGCAGTAACCGTATCGGTTTCTGCCTCATCCCAAATCGTATCTGCATACCCTTGAACTTCGTCGGTGCTAGCACTTAACAACGCATCGGTTTCAGGTAACACAGAAGAAGAATGATAAGGGTCCACCTCTCCTTCTTCAGCGGGCAGTGTGTGGGTTGGAATAGGCATTTCACCCACGGGGTTATTGCCCATACTTCTGCCTTCTTGAATTAAATTCAACGCTTTATCATATCTGCCAATGGCTTTGTAAGCTTCTGCCAGGGTGGCATTCACTTCTGCATCGTTCGGGAATTTCGCTTTGGCTTCTAATAAATACTGTTTAGCCTTCAATGGGTAGCCAGACCATAAGTAAGCCTGCCCCTTGCCTAACAACGCCTCTTTACTATCAGGGTTTGTAGCTAAAATAGCGTCAAACGCCTTAATGGCCTGAGAAGGTTTACCCGTAGATGCCAACAACCTTGCCTGTGCTAATTTAATTTCAGCATCTTCAGGATGAGTAGCCGCCAAGGTTTCAATTAAAGCAGCTGCTTTGTTGCGTAAGCGTCTATCGCTAACGGAAGATAACATTTGGGCATATTCTAACGTAAACCGAGTATCCTTCTCATATTGTGGGGCCAATTCTTGGTACAACGCAAATGCCCGTTCATAATCTGGCGTGGCAGATTTATCTTGCCAAAAGGCTCTTGCTTCAGCCAGCCTAGCACCCTTGCTTTGTGGATAAGCTGAGGCTAATTCGTTATACAACGCCGTATTTCTGCGTTTAGCTTGGTGCCAAGCCAATACGTCATCCAGTTTTTCGGTATAAGCTTGTGCCTTAGCATGGTTGGCTTGGGCTAACTGCAAGAAGGTTTGAAGCGATTCATCGCGAGTTGCCTCGTTCCAAGAAAGAAACTCCGCATAACCGCCCAATATAGTCGCATCATTGGGGAAGCTTTTTAGTGCCGTAGCAAAACCCGCTCTAACATCCGCATCAGGCTTATTGGCAGAAGATTTTAAGAAATCAACCAACTCCTGTTTCGCTTTGCCTGAATTATCTCGTTCAGCAGCATACGTGAAGAAGTTGATTGCATCATCAAATCTGCCCGGTGTATCCGCATAAAGCCTTGCCAAACGAAGTGCTACACCTGTTTTATCGTCGCCCCGTTTAATGGCTTCACGGTAGAGCGATTCTATTTTTTGGAAATCCACATTGGCACCCGCCAACCGAGCATCCATCAATAAATCGGCATATTCTACAAGGTTAGCCGTATCTAGCAAGCCCCGTTGGTATAGTCCATCCATAATTTGGGTGGCTTGGTAATACTCCTTCGTTTTGGCGTAAGCACGGGCTAAGCGTGTACCCACCAAGGTGTTGTCCACCGCGTGCTTGCCCAACAAAGAGCTATCTACTTTAATGGTGGTTTTATAATCGCCCAATTCAAACGCCATACCTGAAACGGCATTCAACACGTCTGTATCCATGGTAGCCCATTCGCCATTCACACTATCAAGCAAGTTGTGGTAAAGCTCTCTGGCTTTATCATACTGTTTGGCTTTAACCAAGGCGGCTACATAGTTTTGACGCAAACTTAAAACAGCCCCTGAAGCTTGAGCATTCAAGCGGTTCTCATACAAATCCACCGCTTCTTCAGCACGCCCAGTATAAGTGTACAGTTGAGCGACAGCTGCCAAGAAAGCTTTATCGTTTTGATAAGACCCAAAAACGGCATCTACCAACGGGGTTGCTTGGGCGTATTTACCCTGCCAAATGTAAAGCTGAGCCAACTGCTTCGTAGTCACTCTATCGTTCGGGTTATGGGCTAAATACTGGCTATATAATTTAACTGCATGCGGACGCGTTTCGCTCTTCCAGCTATAAAGTTCGGCTAAATCTTTCAACGCATCTGGCTGATTAGGATTGAGTTGCAACGCTTTTTTGTAAGCAGACATTGCCAAGGCTTGGTTTTTAGCCCCACCTTGTTTTTTATAAGCTTTACCTAACCACGCATAAGCACCCGCATTGGTCGGGTTTTGAACAGTCGCTTTTTTGAAGACAGGTAAGGCTTGACCAACCATACCCTTGTTATAAAGGTTAATGCCATAATTCAAAGCAGAAGGAGCCGCTGCCAATGCTTGGGGCAGTTGTGTCGCTGAAACGCCAATAGTTACAGCCAACAAGGCATTCAGTAATAAGGTTGAAGATGCTTTAGGGTTCATTCTAGCGTTATCTCTTCTATGGTTGTGGGGGTATTAATAAATAGATTAAAATTGTTGGTTAGCACAATACGGCTCGTTTATATATAGTATCCTTATTATTAAGAATACGGTTTCGTCTAAACCGAAACAGCCAACAAAAATACTGCTAGTGCATGAGGCTAGTTAGGTTAATTCATTTAATTTATGGAGTGTATGGAGTGTATAGCTATTCCCAGAAAAAAATACGCCATTCAAACTTTGAATGGCGTATAAGGTTCAATAATATTTGGAAGAGTAATACCAGCTAACAACCATCTGCTTCATTCAATTTTGCCTTAGGGCATAACCCTTTCGGTACTTTAATAGCAGGTGCATCAAAACTATTGGCATCAATCGAAATATTATAGTTGGTTACGGATTCGCCTTTTTCATCTTCACCATCATAAAAAGCATGCCTAGCGATGGTAAACAACGTGTTGTTTGGCAATTGTTGCCAACGGCTCCAGCCTGCTTTAAATTGTTGACCCGCCTTATAAAACTCGTTTAAATTGGTGGGTTCGCTTGCCACAACCACAGCTTCTATCGCCCCAGATTCAGCTTTTTTCACCTGCATCCAAACATCATTGTTATAAACCGCCAAATAAGTGTAAGTGCCATTACTCATCATCCACGTTTTCCCAATCGCCCGAACCAACGCTTGATTAGAGGCCTCATTCACTAGCACTTCAGCGGTTTCTACCAGTGAAGGCTGATAAGTAACCAATTTTTGTTGAGCCAGTAACTTGGCAAAACTATGCCGAAGACTTTCTTCCACTAAGGGGTTGTTAGTGGTCGTCTCATCCAAAATATAGTTCTTACCTAATGTTTTATCCACATCCGTTAATAACCAGTGAAACAGCTGTTCAGAATCAGATGGGTGGGGATCTTTAGAAGCATAAGTACTTAACCACGGATGTTGCTTGAGCTTTTGCTGATAAGCCTTTTGAGGAATGGTAATACCCCCATTCGCCATAAAATACCAGGTTTCGTTTTCATTGCGAACCACTTTATAGGGATGATTATTGGCTTCCACAACCGAAGTATTAGGCGATGCTGCCCGAATATGCCCCAAATAAGTGTGCGTTGTTTTAGCCGTAGCTTCAATGGTTTCAGTCAACTGTTTGGTACTTTCAGGCGATTGTACCCACTGCACATTCCGCCGATAAACCGTATCGGCAGGGTTTTTACCAAAGGCAACCACACCAAAGCCATCGTGGTTTTGATCAGACGAGCCATAAAAATTATTCTTAACACTCTGTCCCGCCAGCTGAAACCAAGGGGCTTCCGTTTGGGCTTGGTTGCGTAAACTACGGCTACTGGTGATAAACCGTTCTTGCACATCCGCCGCATCAGGCTGGGTTTGAACAATTAGTAGTAGCCTGCAAGCAAAGCCAGGTAAGGAAATACCCAAAAATAACGCAACAACAACCACCCATTTCAGCAGGGGAAAACGAAGAGTAAACTGATTTTTTAAGGTGTTCATGGCAGTTGAACACTCCTTTCTATAATAATAAAATGATGTTTGTGGATAGATTAGCGACAGGCTTCAACAACTGGGTAAGAATGGATGATGGAGGAAACAAGCCACATCATGGGGTGTTGAAGAAACTTCATCGGCTACATTGGGTGAAATCCACGGTAACAAAGCGGGGCGATGGGTGCTACAAATAGCTGTTAGCACTTGCGGACATCGGGGGGAAAATCGGCAGCCCGAAGGCATATTTGCCAACGTGGGTGGTTGCCCTGCAATACTGGTTAATTGGGCTTGTCCGCTTTTGGGAACCGCTGCTAATAAGCCATTGGTATAAGGGTGCAACGGCGTACGAAAAACCGCTTCAACAGTCCCTGTTTCGGCTAAATGCCCTGCATAAAGCACCATCATACGGTCGCACAATTGGGCTACAACGCCTAAATCATGCGTAATTAGCAACACGCTCATTTTAAATTCTTTGCGAACATCATCCAATAAATCCAAAATTTGAGCCTGCACGGTAACATCTAACGCCGTGGTGGGTTCATCTGCAATTAACAAACTGGGGTTGCAGGCTAACGCCATGGCTATCATTACCCGTTGACGCATACCGCCAGAAAATTCATGCGGATACTGGGAAAACCGATCTTTCGCATTGGGGATTTTTACGGCATCCAACAGGTCTATCACTTTTTTTTCAATGGCTGATGGGGAAAGTGTTGTGTGTGTTTGCAGTACTTCGGCTATTTGGTTGCCAATGGTGTAAACGGGGTTTAAGGCAGAAAGCGGGTCTTGCGGAATGAATGCCATTCGGTTGCCCCGCAATTGCCGATACGTTTCGGCATCGAGCGTGGTTAATTCTTTGCCTTCAAAGCGTACACTGCCAGATAATATGCTGCCGCCTTTGGGTAGCAACCCTAAAATAGCGAGGCTGGTTAAGCTTTTTCCGCACCCAGA
>JAPLIO010000103.1 GCA_026389055.1 Candidatus Melainabacteria bacterium
ATTCTCCTTTCTAATTGGTTTTTGTAAACGAGGGACTGTTGCAACCAGTCCCTTTTTTCACGTTTATAGGTAGTGAAACCTGCAACGCCTCGTTCAAAAAAGCATCAATAGAAAGGGCTTTCAATAAGATAGCCTAAACATCTACCACTAGCAACGATTCACCCCTACGGTAATTGGTTAAAATTTTCTTCCCCCTGCTACATAAAAAATTGAGTATCACTACCCGTAGCACAACTTAAGCTTGTTGGCACTTTATCTATATGAAGGTTACAGTCCATCCAGTCATTCCATAGGTTTTTGGCTCCAGCATGTCTATTCCCCACCCCTATTTATACGCCGCACTAGAGGTTCTACCCCAACCCTCCGCCAACCAAGCACTCAAGTTATCTGATGATGACGCTTCGCTGGTGCCTGTTGCCGTGCAACCAGATGACCCTCTACCCCCTATTGAATTGACAACCCTGCAAGATTTATTCTTCCTAACCAATCAAGAATCAGAAGAAACCACCCCACTGGCATCTTCCCCACTAATCAGCACGCAAAAACAAACGCCCGCTACTTACTACGCTCCTTCCACCGATAAGCTTGTTTTGCTCAAACAAAAAAAAGCAGAAGCAAAACACCAATTAGACTACAACGACGCCGAAGAATTGCACGATGCCAAAGTAGCCGCCAGCTGGTGGGGGTGTATTCCGTTTTTGCCTGCCGTTGTGGCAATGCCATTTTTGCCCACGTTATTTTATGCCGTTCGGTCTCCGCAAGAATTAGCCGCCAAACGAACAGACGAACGCCGAGGCTACCGAAGCTTAGCAGACGCAACAGCCCATGAAGAAGCGATAAAAACGGCTCAAATTAAGGCATCGCTTTTACCGTGTGCGTTGGTAACGCTGGGTATTTTGGGTAGAGAACAACTACCCTTTCAACGGGAATGGATGGCACCGCTGAAGGAGCAATTTTCTGTTGCTACGCTGGAAGTTTTGGAAACATGGCTACCTAAAGTGTTAGAAGCCCTCAGTTGGGGAGCGATCGGCATACCCTTTGCCACGATGATTTGGGATAAGCCCGAAAACCCCAAAGAGCCTATTCCATAATTTCATCAAACCGTGCGGCATCAGCACCACCAGTACCAGGTATCAAAACACCTGTGGCTACTTTGTGCCCGCCACCGCTGGGGTCGTTACAGGTATTAGCAGCACCTGCACACATGTGAACAAATAATTGGTCTACATTCATTATATTAGGACCTTCTATCCCATTGGCATCTATTACCCAACCATTATTACCAGCTGTGGCACTGCCAACATTGTTCAACCCAACTAAAACAACCCCATTCTTTAGAATAAAACCTGGTTCAGTTGTTTCTCCTCGACTATTCCCTTGCACAGCACGATTCCAACATCCTTGATTTTCACTATTAGTATCACAGCTTTTTTCAGGTTTTAATGCTCGTTGAATTAACGTGTAGCTATTGAAGTTATCGCCCCGTTGTAATTCAGTGGCAACGGCATTTTCAATGGTGGTGAGGGTGGATTTTAAGGTAGCCGTATATTTCCGAGGCCCCGCTTGGGAATTGCTAATCATTGGTAGTAAAGCAACCGCCAATACGCCTAAAATAGCCAAAGTAATGGTTAATTCTGCCAAACTGAAAGCCCGTACGGGTTTAAAAAATTTAAGGTTCATTGAAGATAGCTCCATTCAATTGCGTGATGGCTGTATAAAAAAGCGGTTATTCCCAAGGTTGTTTGGGTAGTTTTTCTGTTTTTTTGCTTTTACGCACAAAGGCAAGGCACGCCCAAATAATTAAAGCAATCATACCCACGCCAAACATGGTATACCCAATTTCACCCAAGGCACACCGAATGGCATCGCCCCAAGAATCAACGGAAAATTTGGTAGAGGCTTTGGCTAAAATAGTACCTAAAGTAATAAAATAGTAAGTAATTTGAGCAATGCCCACAATGGTATCGACCGATTTTTCTTCTTCAGGCTCGCTATAGGCATCTTTCAAAAAATTAGTGCCTTGTGTTTTAATGGCTTTGCCCATCCAAAGGGTTAAGCTTAAAGCACCTGTTAAAAAAACAAGCGTGGTAATAATACTGTAATCAAATCCTGCTTCTAAAGACACGGTGTATCAATCCTTTCAAAACGATAAAAAAACAAGAGAAACGCTACTTATACCAATTAAAAGATTGAATGACCTATTTTGTCATTCCGAGCGTAGCCGAGGAATCTCCTTACCGTCTAGGGGGCCCTCGACAAGCTCGAAATGACGACGACTTTTAATCTTTTAATTGGTATTGTTTTAAACTAGCGTTGATATCTTCATTTTACTCTTCGACCAGTTTAAACGCAAACTTTAGTGAAAAAAAGGAGGATGGTTTTTTGAAAAGGCAGGAGGAGTTGAACGCCTCCTGCCGAATGGGGGGGGTATGTGGTTTAACCGATATCTCCGTAATCGTACATATCACTTTGAGAGGGGGGGCTGTAGCTATATTCTTCTATTGTAGAAGATGCTACTGTTCCTGTTTCATAGCTAATAGATCCTGAATTATCATTATCATAAGAAACGCTACCTAGTGTAAGATCTAGCGATCGGGCATCAGAAGTACTAGCCGTTGTTGACCCTGTTGTTCCATCAGGTTTTTCCCAAGTAGCTGTAAGAGTACCTTCAGGTGCTGTTGTTGCATCCGAAGCAGTAACCGTTTGGGTATTCTCATCCGCATCTGTATAAGTAGCTGTTGTACCAGTAGTAGAAGGGTCGGGTAGCGTAATCGTTCCATCGGCGTTAATTTTGCCAAAACAACCAGTCGTATCTATCATCGAAGATGGATTCGTGTTATTGTTGCCTCCTAATAATTGAGATAACATCGGTAGCATCGCAAAAATAGGGTTCGCACTAGCAGAAGAAGAAGGGGTACTAGTGGTAGTTGGAAGCGTCGTTCCCAATCCTGCTAACAACGGGTTTGTTAAGAATGGATTCGTTCCCGCCGTTCCTAATAATGGGTTTGTTAAGAGTGGTTTCCCCGACCCTAACAATGAGGAGTTTTGATATTGACTAAGCAAAGCAAGCTGATCGATGGTATAAGGCATGCTACCAGTCATCGGCGTGGTAGGAAGACCTGTGGTAGGGTCAATAAAGCTAGCACCGTTTGAGTTGGTATTATACGCCGCCCCACTGAAAATAGAGGGATTTACTCCTGCTAACCTAGCCGTATTGGCAGAGAGTTGTGTGTAATCACCTGAACCTGAACCACCTAAAGCACTGGCAGTGGCAGGTGAAATGGGGCTAAAACCCAAAATTTGGCTCATCGTCATTTGAGCAGACGCAGGGGGAGTATACATGGTATTGGTTGGCTGGATTGTAGGATAAGCGTTCGGTTTTTGTGCAAAAGCTATAGTTTGTGGAGGATAGTAAGGAGAATTTCCGACAGGTAGTGGCATGGGTTTCTAACTCTTTTCTGGTCTTTTTAGTATTAGACCTCTTGCATGACTCAATATCTGGGGCATCTTCGTTGTCATTTGCGGTACTCGAA
>JAPLIO010000065.1 GCA_026389055.1 Candidatus Melainabacteria bacterium
AACAGGCTTGACCGAAAACCAGAGGGTTTTCTAATTGGTCTGCTTCGCTACGCTCGCACCAGCCTATTCCCAACTGCCTATGGTTTGAAACTAAAAATCCTGAAAAATTTAGTAAAATTAGGAGTACAGGTTTTTTTCAGGTGGTAAGGACGGATGCGTTGCCCTGCATAGACCGTTAGGGCTAATAAATCATACCCTACCAAGCAAATAAAGCGTATAATAAAGTTAATCGTTTCGTGTGTGAATAGAAAGTGAACTTACCCCCAATGTTTTCATTTATGTCTGCAGGGAATTTACCGCTGTTTTTGTTACTTGTGAATGCGACGGCTACATGGTTTATGATGGGGCTAATTTGGCTGATTCAATTAGTGCATTATCCCCTAATGGCTTATGTGGGTGAAGCGGGCTTCACCGCCTATGAAATTCGCCATACCCAGTGGATTACCGCCATTGTAGGGCCTGTTATGTTGCTAGAAGCTTTGACGGCGGTTTTATTGCTTTACTACACGCCAGCGTTTAAAAATGCTCCTATTTTGCTTTCAATCGGGATTGTGTTGTTACTGGTTATTTGGGCCTCTACGGCGTTGTTGCAAGTACCCTGCCATGAAATTTTGAGCAAAGGGTTTAACTTGGAAGCGATAAATAGGCTGACGAGCACCAATTGGGTTCGGACGGTTGGGTGGAGCTTACGAGGGTTGCTATTGGCTTACCTGCTTTGGCAGTGTTTAAAATCTACCAATGTTAGCATTCATGCGTAAGAAAGCGATTTTAAAATGACGATGACCCCTGAAAAATTGATTGTGCTGATTGCCCATGGTAGCCGAGACCCTCGGTGGCGGCAACCGTTTGAAGCCTTGTTAGCCAAGGTAGAGGCTGAAAATCCGCAACATCCTGTGGTGCTTTGTTATATGGAAATGGCTAGCCCGACGTTGTTTGAGGTGTTGGAAGCTTATAAAACCGCCCCGCCTAAGCAGTTGGAAATTTTGCCGTTGTTTATGTCGGCGGGTTCGCATTACACGGCGGATATTCAGCCAATGGTGGAACGAGTCCGCCAGTGGTTTCCGTGTGCCACGGTATTGTTGCACCCCCCCATTGGGGAGCATTCGGCATTTCAACGTTTGTTACAAGATACTGTTGTGGAGCTTGCTTCATGATGCCAACAAACGCCCCCATTCTCGTTTGGTTTCGCAGAAACCTTCGGTTGGCAGATAACGCCCCCCTCTACCACGCCATCACCACAGGGCAACCGATTATTCCCGTTTTTTTGTGGACTCCCGAAGCCGATGCCCCTTGGCAACCCGGTGCCGCCAGCCGATGGTGGCTTCACCACGCCCTAAAATCACTCCAAGAAAATCTTAAAAGCCAACTCGGGCTAGAGTTAGTACTGCAAACAGGCAATCATCCAGCAGAATTACTAGCTGAACTGGCTAAAACTACCCAAGCTACAGCCGTTTATACCGATGAACGCTGGGAACCGTTCGCAATTGCTCAAGCGGAAGCAACCGCTAGTGTTTTAAGTCAGCAGACTGTGGATTTTCAGCAATTCAACACCAGTTTATTAAACCACCCTACAGCGTTGAAAAACAAGCAAGGTCTACCGTTCAAGGTGTTTACCCCGTTTTGGAAAACCGCCGTTCCACTGATTGAACAATCGCTGGAAAAATGCTTACCGATTCCACCGAAACCTGAAAATCAACACGGCGTAACCTTACCGTCTAGCGTTTCGTTAGAATCGCTTCAGTTATTACCCACGATTGCTTGGGATGCGGGTTTTTATGCGGATTGGACTCCGACACTGGAAGGGGCGAAAGCAGCGGTTTCAGCCTTCCTCAAAAACCGAGTGGAAGCGTATTTTGAAGACCGTAATCGCCCAGATTTGGTGGGTACTTCCAAGCTTTCGCCTTACTTGCATTTTGGGCAAATTGGGGCTAGGCAGGTTTGGTGGGCAACGCAAGTAGCCGCTAACGCTAAGGGTAAAGGCGGTACGCATTTTTTGTCAGAATTGGGCTGGCGAGAATTTGCCCATCACTTGCTGGTGCATTTCCCCACAACGCCCACGCACCCTCTTCGGGCAGATTTTGAAGCGTTTCCGTGGGCTAACAATGCAGAACATTTACAAGCGTGGCAACAGGGGGAAACAGGCTACCCCATTGTTGATGCGGGCATGAAGGAGCTTTGGCATACGGGCTGGATGCACAACCGAAGCCGAATGATTGTAGGCTCATTCTTGGTGAAGCACTTGTTGTTGCCTTGGCAAGCAGGGGCAAGGTGGTTTTGGGAAACCTTGGTGGATGCGGATTTAGCCCAGAACACCATGGGGTGGCAGTGGATTGGTGGGTGTGGTGCAGATGCCGCCCCGTACTTCCGCATTTTTAACCCTGTTTTGCAGGGGCTAAAGTTTGATACCCAAGGCGATTATGTGAAGAAGTGGAACCCTGCACTCATCAACGTGCCAGCGGATAAAATTCATAGCCCATGGGAACAAAAACCAGCCTTGTTGCGGATGGATGGGGTTACGCTGGGAGAAAATTACCCCACCCCCATTGTTGACCACAATCAAGCCAGAATAAACGCTTTAGCTGCTTTCGCTACCATCAAAAAAACCTCGGAAGAAGTTACAGATAGAACGGAATAACCCCGTTGCTTCGGGTTCATTCAGCCTATCGGGATGATTTAAATCTACCAGCATAACGGCCCCGATTGTTTTCATGTTCAGCGTTTCTTTAATGGTTTTGATGACGTCTTGACCGTACAATGTTACCTCTTCTGTGGCTTCTCCTGTGGGTTGTAACTGCCCGCCAATAACATAAGGCACATGGCGTTCTTCAAATCGTAAGTGCTTCCCTGTTAAGCAATAGTAAAGCTGGCGAACGGTATCTAAATACCCATGAATATTACCCATATCCATCCATTTATAGTTAGTGGGCAGGGGTATTACTTTCACTTTAACGGGGGTGGTTTTTTCTTCCTCTTTAACTACTTCGCCTTTGCCTACGGCTTGAAATACATTGTACATACTATAAATCGGTTTACCCTTGGCTAATATAATTTTGCCTTCTTTGTTTCGGTCTGCTATTAAGGGATATTCATCTGCTTGATTGGTGCAGGCTGCTTTTAACAGTTCCGGGCCATAAATTTCAGTACCTAAACGGTAGCCGATTATTTCGTCATCTTCGTTGAGGTTACTGTCGTACCGTTCGTTGTAGCTGGTTAAATCTGCTTCAGCGAATTTTTTGGCATCTTTTACGCTTTTAGGTTTTTCGTGCATACCAATCAGCAAGCCGTCGTTTTCGGGGTGATTGTCGTCATGCTTAATCCAAGTGGTTTCGCCGTATTTATTGACGAGTTCGCCCAAGTTTTTTTTATCGATTGTTTTGGCTAACACCCACCCATCAAAGGGCTTGTTCTTGCTCTCAGCTTGTTCTGCTTTAAGTTCGGTGCGGACTTCGTCCATCATTTCTTGATAAGGGGGATAGGGGAAGTAGGTGGCATCAGGGAAATCGCTAATAACGTAGGGCATTCGCTTACCTGCTTCGTATTTCGCTTTTAGTTTATCTTCCCACAAAGTGGGTACATAGGAAGACTGCCCTGCTAGCCTGTCTTCATCAATCTGTTTAACATTTAGCTTAACCCCCGTTTTTTTCTTAATGTCTTTTTCTGCAACGTTGATAGCTGCTTTAACTGTTTCAGGGGCATTGATGTTAACCGTGGGGGTATATACTTTTTTAACGCCTGCTAGGGCTAAGTAGTATAAGGCTCTGCCTACCATCGTTTTATTTTCACCCGGTAACCACCCTGCGGGCTTGGCGTGGGCAGGTAAAGCAGGACGGGTTGTGCCATCGGGCAAAGTGGCATCGCACGCCGTGGCCGAAGAAAGCGGAAATAGCCGAGACCCCGCCCCACCTACTGAAAGTAGGCTAATAAAGGCAGGGTCTGTTTCATCCTCTTTATCTCTTTTGTAGAGTTTAGGCTCACTTTTCGAGCAATACTGCCCAAGTTGCTCATAATCCGCTTTTGAAAAGAGAACGGTTCGGTTGGTTGCATTTAGTTTAATGGTTAAGGGCTTATTGTGGTAGTTTAAACAAAGTTGCCCT
>JAPLIO010000006.1 GCA_026389055.1 Candidatus Melainabacteria bacterium
AGGAGAGGTTTCGCATTCGCTCAACATGACGCTATTTATATTGAGAAAGTGTTCAATCCCAAAATTAAGGGCTCAATCTATCCATTAACCTTGGGAAGGGAATACATTCCCGCACATGGTGCAAGCCACAAATCCAAGCCACCAAACGTTCTAAGCCCAACCCAAAACCCGAATGGGGTACAGACCCATAAGTGCGTAAATCCAAATACCACCGAAACACCGCATCATCCAACCCATGTTCGGCAATCAATCCTTCCAACACCGCCAAGTCATCTTCCCGTTGGCTACCCCCCACAATTTCTCCGTACCCTTCAGGGGCAATAATATCCATATTCAGCACCTGCTGTGGGTTTTCAGGATTCCGCTTCATGTAAAACGGCTTCAACGTTACAGGGTATTTTTCAATAATCACGGGCTTATCAAACGCTTGGGAAACCAAGGTTTCCTCATCGCCCCCCAAATCATCGCCCCAAACCACGTCGGTACGCCCGTGATGATGCAAAATCTTAATCGCCTCGTCATAAGTAATACGAGGAAACGGCAAGGTGATGGCTTCCAGTTTCGCCACATCTCGTTCCAAAACCGTCAATTCCGCTTGGCAGTTTTGCACGACGGATTGCACGGCAAAGGCAATCAATTCGCTGGCAATTTGTAGGTTTTCTTCATGTTCCACAAACGCCATTTCAGGTTCAACCATCCAAAATTCCGTTAAATGTCTGCGGGTTTTACTTTTTTCTGCTCGAAAAACAGGCCCAAAGCAGTAAACTTTCCCCAATGCCATGACGGCAGCTTCCATGTACAATTGTCCGCTTTGGGTAAGGTAGGCAGTTTTTTCAAAGTATTCCACTTCAAATAAATTGCTCGTGCCTTCGCAAGCGTTGGGCGTGAAAATAGGGGCGTCTACGTTGGTAAAACCACGGTCATCAAAATACTGGCGGATGGCTTTCATTAACGTGGCTCGAATTTTTAAAATCGCCACTTGGCGGGCAGACCGCAACCACAAGTGCCTGTTTTCCATCAAAAACGCCACACCGTGTTCTTTGGGAGAAATGGGGAAATCATACGCATGGCTAATAACGCCCAATTGCGAAACGGAAAGTTCAAACCCCAAAGCAGACCGAGTGTCTTCTTTGATGGTGCCTTCCACCCAAACCGATGTTTCTTGCCCAATATGCCCTGCTTCTTCAAAGATAAATTCAGGCACATCACCCTTGAAGACCACGCATTGAATGACCCCAGACCCATCGCGAAGTTGTAGAAATTGTAGTTTTCCGCTAGACCGCTTGTTATAAAGCCATCCTTGCAAGCGGACGGTTTCCCCGAGGTGTTGAGCCACTTCTGTTATACGAACCACGGGTAGATTGGGGGTGGGGGTAGCCGTGGGGGGTGGGCTGAAGGTCATCATCATCATTGAAGGCATCCTTTAAAAACAGAACGGTAGAACGATTGAATTATCTTCCATTTTAGCAGATTTTCAGCTGGTTGTGTTGTACCCTTTTAATTTTTGAGTGGGTACCCTACTATTACCAAGCAACAAACCCTTCAGGCCACTGGGTGGTCTCATCCATCAACGCCGTTTCAAGTTGCAGGTATTCCACACAAGCAGCCTCTTTAAACTGAGCCTGTTTCAAAATAGCCCCCGTAAAATCAACATCTCTAACGGTTGCCTTATTAAAATTTGCCCCTGTAAAATCGCCATCTTGGGCTTGCACATCCACCAAGGTAGCCCCTTCAAAGTTGGCTTCTGTGGCATCTACCCCTGTTAAAACTGCCCCTGTTAAATCACAATTTTTAAAATCCGCTTCTTCCATAGAAGCTTGGAAAAACTGGGCATTAAAACAGAATGAGCCTGTAAAAATAGCAAATATCAGCTTGGCTTCATGCAATAAGGTTTCTTCAAACTGACAGTTCAATAAATTACAGTTGGAAAAATTGATGCCCGATAAATTACAGCCTGTAAAATCTAGCTCCGATAAATCTAATACATGAAACCCTGTGGATTGTCGCCATGCGTTAAAGCGTGCCACCCCATCAGAATCGTCTAAAATCAACCGAAACAGTTGGTCTTTCAGGGGTAAATTAGCGAGGGCTTCGGGGGGTGTTAAATCCGTTTGAGAAAGCGGGCTTGTAGATTTTTCAGACATTGAATCCTAACTCCAACAAAAAAACAATAGACCTCTTGCATGACTCGATATCTGGGGCATCTTTTTTGTCATTTGCGGTACTCCTTTGGTTATTTAGTTAGTCTAAACGCCCGTCAGTCCGTTCCGCATTCCTCAAATCTGCACCCACCTATCAAGCCATGCAAGAGGTCTAATATGTAAAACTTTAGTGAAAGCTTAGCACAAAAAAAGCTTGAAACCACTTTATACCCATGGTAAGTTATTAGGTAACACCTAAAAGTGTGTTTAGTACACTTTTAAACAGCAATAAG
>JAPLIO010000163.1 GCA_026389055.1 Candidatus Melainabacteria bacterium
CGTTGAATAGCGGTTAGTTGTTGGTAGCCTTTTGGCATGTGTGTATCTCCTTTTTATTGTGGTTAATAAAAAGATACTACAACCAGTGGCTAGCCGCTCTCCCCCTAGTGGAACGCTTCTTACTTGAATCCGCCATTGTTTATTGATTGTTAGTTTTTGTATTTTTGTTACAAAATATAGTTTAAATTATAAAAACAATCTAATAAAAGCCTTTAAGCAACTTACTAGCAAGAGCTTTCTTTTTATGCTATTTTTACCCCTAGCTACCACTAAATAAGCCAACCGTAACAGGGCGTTGCAGGGTCTAAACACCTTAAAAAAACGCACTAAAAAAGGGACTGCTGTAACAGTCCCTCGTTATCCGTTCCTTGTTTAGAAAGGAGAATAAGATGAAGCTAAATACTGAAGAACTTCGTCTCATTCTTGCAATAACTTACGCTATTGCAAGTTACCTCATTACGCTAAAAGCATAGAAGAGGGGGAATAAAAGCCTGTTGGTACACCTAATACCAATAGGCTTTATTTCTTTCTACAGTATGAAACATTCTTCCCATTTTTTCAACCCCCCTTTTCCAGAATTCAATCCCTCTTTCCCCAGCCCCTTGTTTTACGCATAATAGAAGCATGAATACCATCAGCCTGCTACCCCCACCGCCACCACCCCCTACGGCGTTGAACAACTACCCCAACCCCTGCAAGCCGATGCCCTCGCCACGCTCCACCTGCTGGAATGGCACGAACTGCATCAGCTTTGGCATAAACACGCCCTTACCCCCGAAGGGCAAACCAGCATTGAAGAAACCCCGTTTCTAACTACGCCTGCCGCCATGCAAACCGCCCAGTTTGAAGCGGAAGTCTTCAAAAGCCTCATCCAACGCTTCGGGGCAGCCATTTGTTCCACCCTCCACAAACAACCGATGCTCCCCATCCTCCAACGCCTCACCAAAGGCGGGCATCTTTCCTTGGCAGATGCTACCCTTTTATTGGTTGGGCTACAAGCCTTTCGCCACCTACACCAACACGCTTTAAAACACCTCAAACCCACATTGGAAGACGTTCAATTTACGCTCCGCCCCCAACCCTTTGGCGCTTCCCCCGCTTTTGAATGGCTAACCGAAACAGAAGATTGCATTCTTCCCCTACAAACCCTGCTGAATGTAGTAACGCCCGAAGGCACGATTCGAGAACAAGCCAGCCCGACGCTAGCGGAACTCACCAAAAAGCTCAAAAACCAAGAGGCCACGCTACAAACCACCCTGCAACGACTCCTCAAAACCCCGACCGTTCTCAAAGCCCTGCAAGAACCCACCTTCACCCAACGCAATGGGCGGTATGTATTGCCTGTCAACGTCTTCTACAAAACCAGCGTCCCTGGTATTGTGCAGGATGTTTCCTCTTCAGGCAGCACCGTGTTTATTGAACCCAAACCAATTGTGGAACTATCGAACAAAATCCAAAGCACGCACTATGAAATTGAAGCCGAAATCTCCCAGATTCTTCGCACTTTGTCTATCGCCCTTGAGCCAGAAGCCCCTGCTCTCATTGCCTTTATGGAAACGGGTGCTTGGTGCGATAGAACCTTTGCCGCTGCCCTACTTTCCAAACAGCTAGAAGGCAACCCTATTCATGTGTTAATAGAAGACGGGGCTTCCAACCCTCGTCCGAAAATGGTGGATTTCAAAACCTGCAAACACCCGTTGTTGGTTCAGCAATTGGGTAGTAAAAATGTCATTGGCAACCCCCTTCAACTGGAAAAAAGCGTTACCCAAACGCTGATTATTACAGGCCCCAACACAGGTGGGAAAACGGTTTTGCTCAAAGCCTTGGGGTTGAGCATTTTAATGGTACAAGCAGGGCTACACCCTTGCGTGGCGGAACAATCGCAGTGCCATGTCATCGCCCCTGTTTTGGCAGATATTGGCGATGGGCAGAGCCTTTCTCAAAATCTTTCCACGTTTTCGGGGCAAATGAAACGACTGGCTCGGTTTGTCGATGCTGGAACGGATATCCTCAAAAACAGCCTGTTACTGATTGATGAAATAACCGCTGGTACAGACCCCTTGGAAGGGGCAGCGTTGGCTCGGGCTATTTTGAAAACCCTCCATGAGCAAGGGGCGTTTACGGTGGTTACTACCCACTTGGGCGTGCTAAAAAACGAAGCTCATGCCCAAGCAGGCTATGTGAATGCCAGCGTGGCGTTTGATTTAGACAACTTACAGCCCACCTATCGGCTAATAATGGGCGTGCCGGGGGCGAGTAATGCCCTCAACATTGCGGAACGGTTGGGCTTGAAAACTTCCATTGTCGATGAAGCTCGGGGATTGTTGGAATCGGTTGCTCGAGATTCTTCTAGCTTGCTAACTGAATTGGAAACCCGCACCGTTCAAGCCACAGAAGCCCACGAGGCGGTGAAAGCTATCCAACAAGAATTAGAAAAACGGCTGATTGAAACCAAGCTGGAACAACAGGCGTTTCGGGAACGAAAAAAGCAATTGGTGGAAAATTATCATCTGCAGTTTAAAGCCAGAATTCGAGGGCTGGAAGACCAAGCCAAACGCTTGAAAAAACAGCTTCAAAAAGCGGAACAACAACCTGAACAGGCTCGGTATTTGCCGACGCAACTCAAACATCTAGCCAGCCAAGCAGCCGAAACGATTGGGGGCATTCTAGCCCCACTGACGGATGAAATTGAAACCGCAGCGGAAGCCTTGCATCAAGAAGCGAAACCTGTTTTTGAAGTGGGGATGCAGGTAAAATGTACGAAAATTGAGGGGAAAGCCACCATTGAAGCCATTTCTGCTGATGGTAAGAAATTAACGCTGAAGGTGGGGCATTTAAAACTAACGGCTAAACCCAGCGAATGCACGCCTGAAGCTTCTTTAACCCACAGTGCGGTGCAGGCGTTGAAAAAGGCGGAGCATAAAACCATTATTAAACGGATTGCTGAAACGGCTATGCACAATAAAGCTTCGGCTCATTTATTGCCTTCGGGCCGGTATCAGACGGATTGCGATGTACGGGGGATGCGGGTGGAAGCAGCGAAGGAAGCCTTGGAAGCGTTTTTAGATAATGCCCACCGTATGGGGTTTGATACGGTAGGGGTTATTCATGGACAGGGGACGGGAGTGTTGAAAAAAGTGGTGCGGGAATACTTGAAGGAATCGCCCTTTGTGCGAACGGCTTACCCTGAACAAGCCCACTTGGGTGGCGATGGTAAAACCATTGTAGAACTGAAGGGTTAATCTTTTTTAACTCACCCTAAAGTTTAACCAGCACGATGCCGATACCTAAAACATCCACTATAAAACTAACCCACTAACCCTTTAAAAGAGGAGCTGTTTATGCTAGCTTTACACAAGCCACAAGCCACAAGCCACAAGCCACAAGCC
>JAPLIO010000173.1 GCA_026389055.1 Candidatus Melainabacteria bacterium
CTTGCATGACTCGATAGGTGGGTGCAGATTCTAGGAATGAGGAACGGAGAATTTGAGGTGTACACGGAAGTACATAAGAATTTGAGTACCGCAAATGACAACGAAGATGCCCCAGATATCGAGTCATGCAAGAGGTCTATTTTATTTTATATGGATACCAAGCTAGGTGGTAATAGCACATATGTTACTGACGGCGCGCCAATACTTAGCTTCATTTGCAATGTAACGGATACCACTACCACTTCAGGTGGGGCTAGCGGGGGTACTAATACAATTAGAACTTTAAAGGCTGGCAAATGTGGTCCTTGGGTAGGTGGCTGGGAAACCCAATGGGACTTTTTGTACAAATAACCTGTTACTAAGGGTTTTGACCCACTGTTCCCAACAACCCCACCCTATGGGCATGGCGTTCGCCTTCAAAGGTGCCACCTAGCCACTGTTGGGCAATTTGCAGTGCGTAAGCAGGGGCTACAAACCGACCGCCCATGGTTAGCACGTTAGAATCGTTATGTTCACGGCTTAATTGAGCCAAATAAGCGTCATGGGCGTGTACCGCCCGCACCCATTGGAATCGGTTAGCGGCAATGGCAACGCCCACACCGCTACCACAGGTGATAATGGCTTTTTCAATGCCTTGGGCTTTCATGGCTTCGGCAATTTTCGCACTGATGTTAGGGTAATCCACTTTGTCGGTTTCGGCGTTACAACCCACATCTACAATAGTGTAGCCTTGGGCTTCTAACTCGTCTTTTAAGAAGGCTTTTAACGCAAACCCTGCGTGGTCGCACCCTAGTAATAGCTTCATGGCTTTATCCTCTATAATTTTTCTCATTAACAACTGATAAAGGGTTAATAAAGGTTTACTTCACCCTCTTTTTTTTCGACGGCATCTAGCATACCATAAAGAATGTAAACTTATCCTGATTGTTAGCCTAGAAAGCCCCCTAAAATGACCGTTTTATCTGCCGAAGTAAACACCCTGCAATTACCCATCCCTATTATGAGCCTACAACGCCAATATGCAGCCATTGGCAACCAGCTGGAAGCGGCGGCTATCACCGTTCTGCAATCAGGCGTGTACATTTTAGGCAATGAAGTGAAAAGGTTTGAAACGGCGTTTGCCCAACGCACCCAGTGCAAACACGCTATTGGCGTGGCAAACGGCACAGACTCACTGTACCTAGCCCTACGGGCTTTAGGCGTGGGCGAAGGCGATGAAGTGATTACCACCAGTTTTAGCTACATTGCCACCAGCGAAGCCATTGTGCGGACAGGGGCGACCCCTATTTTCACGGATTTAGCCGATGATGGCACTTATCTGATGAACATTCCTAGCATTGAAAGCCTTATTACACCCCGAACCAAGGCGATTTTGCCCGTCCACCTATACGGGCAAGCCTGCGATATGGATGCCATTATGGCGATTGCCAAAAAGCACAACCTAGGCGTGGTAGAAGATTGTGCCCAAGCGGTAGATGCCACATGGAATGGCACGCCAGTAGGCAGTTTCGGCGATTTTGGCTCATTCAGTTTTTTCCCGACTAAAAACCTCGGTTGTGCGGGCGATGGCGGCATGCTAACCTGCCAAGATGATGAGTTGGCGGGCAAAGTACGCTCTTTACGGGTGCATGGGCAAAACGCTTTTGCTAGCTACAATCACACTAGCGAAGGCATGAATAGCCGGCTAGACGAAATTCAAGCGGCTATTTTAAACGTGAAATTGCCCTTCTTGGCGGATTGGTCTGCTAGTAGGACTGTGATTGCGAAGGGGTATACCGAAGCCCTAAAAGCGTGCAAATTTCTGGTGTTGCCTACCGTGCAAAAGCAGGCAGAGAGCGTGTTTCACCAGTATACGGTGGCACTAACGGCGGATGCTCCGTTGAATCGAGATGCGGTGCTAAAAGCCTTAGAAGCCAAGGGGATTATGGCAAGGGTTTACTACCCAATAACCCTACCATTACAGGGGATGCATGCCAATTTAGGCTACCAAAAAGGGCAATTACCTGTTGCTGAACGCTTGGCAGATACCGTATTTTCTTTGCCCATGTTTCCTGAATTGTTGGGGGAAGAACAGGCGTATATTTGTGAAACGCTACTCGAAATTTTGGGCTAATAATCAAACAATTGTATGAATCTTGTCCCCCTAATCATCACTATGCAGAAATAAAGGTCGGAAATCAAACAGGCGTTTGGCGAAAATAGTTAAATCCTCGAAAGCCTTTATTTGACGAGAAATCGAGGATTTCAAGATAACAAACCACTGATTCTTGACCCGCTTTTCATGTCTATTTGACCCTAGCCTTTTATTCTGCATCAGCATGATTATTAGCCCAATAATCAAATGCTTAGGCAATTTTGGTTAGGGTAATTTCGCCTTCGTACCCATTCATGCGGAGTTCATCTTTTAAGCGATACTGTAACCACATAATGGGGTCGACTTCAAAAATTTCTGCCATTTCGATAATTTTTTTAATAGACGGCAATTTAACCCCTCGTTCATAATCTGAAAGCAGTTGTTTGGAGCAGTTGAGGCGGTGGGCAGCGTCTGCCAAAGTCCAGCTTTCGCATTTCCGCCAACACCGAATGGTGTTACCCAGCGTGATTTCAGTGGGCAACCCAAGAGCTTCAAACGCTACCATAGCAGGGATGCCGTTGGGGTATTGAGCTTCTAGTAAATCAAATTTATCGGGTTCTGTAGTCATGGGGTGTTACCTCTTCTATGGCGATTATTTCCAAACTTTCAGTGTAAATCAATCGCCATTGTTGATTTAACCGAACGGAGCGTTGCCCTTGACGAGTGCCTTTTAAGGGTTCATCATGCAGGCCTTTTCGGAGACGAACGCTGGCAATACCGATGGTTTCTACGGCGTTAATCCATCCTAAAACTTTTTGATAGATATGTGTAGGTGCTTTATGAATTTGTTTTAAGGCTGGTTTGGTAATATTGACGATTTTCATACTAACAATATAAACTATTTTAGTTGACTTGTCAAGAGGGGGAGAGATTGAAATCTTTTGCCTATAGTAATAATTGCAAATAAAAGCTAAAGGTTTTACAAGTTATTGACGATAATATCCTTAGAACACTTTTACTATTCCCAAAACCTTCAAAACAGGACACTTTTATGCTATGTTAAAACAAGCCACAAGCCACAAGCCACAAGCCACAAGCCACAAGCCACAAGCC
>JAPLIO010000070.1 GCA_026389055.1 Candidatus Melainabacteria bacterium
AAACAGGTTGCTTTAGCAACCAAGAACGGAGAATTTGACGTGTACATAGAAGTACATAAGAATTCGAGTACCGCAAATGACAACGAAGATGCCCCAGATATCGAGTCATGCAAGAGGTCTATTCGTTTACAACAGCGCTAGGTTACTCTCTTTTTTTTCATTCGTCGCTTTTTAATGGCAGTAGCGTTATAATAAAAGCGTTATGCAACAATCATTTTATAAGCAACTAAGCCACTACAAAGAACTCATCCTTCGCCTCGTTCGGCGGGGCATTAGTCGAAGCCTTATTTGGTTTGGCTGGCAAACCGATAATCCTGAAACGACGGTTGAGGGCGACTATTATAATCGAACGGGTAGTTGTAACCAATGTGGGCAGTGTTGCCAACATATCTACTTAACTTATCGTCGTCAGGTCATAAAAAACGTTGATGAGTTTAACCGTATTAAAACACTGCACGCGAAGGAATACGGTAGTTTTGAACCCATTGAACAAACTGCTACAGGGGTTGTTTTTCAGTGCAATGCGTTAGAAGAAGATAACCGTTGCGGAAGATATTTGAATCGTCCGACGTTTTGCAGAACTTACCCCACGGAAGATAGTTTATTGCAGGGGGGCAAGCTACCTTCGGATTGTAGTTACCTGTTTGAAATTAGACACAAATTTAGCCAAGTGCTAAAAACCCAGTTCAATGGATAGTTTTTGTCGATTGTGTTAATACCAATTCATACCTTATACCAATTCAAAGTTTAAATAGCGTATTTGGGTTTGCATCATCGACGGGACACCACGGGGGGATGTCCCCTACAATAACCTGATAATTCTCCCTTCGTAGGGGATGCCCCCCGTGGCATCCCGTATCATGATTTTACGCTATTTAAACTTTGAATTGGTATTAAATGACTATTACCGCCCTAACCGAGGGTCAAGCAAGGTGGATTTCGGTAGACCTTCTTCCGAAGAATCTTCCACAAAACCACGCCCTTCTTGAATTTCTCCAGAAGCTACAGCCGCTTGATATTCTTGTGGTGTCATCACCTTTTGTAAATGCCCTGCAACAATAGGCGAACCTTCTTCAGGAATGAGGTGCAATTGCTGAGACCCATCTACATTTTCTGTAGGGAATGGGGTTGATAACGAAAGCTGATTAAACGAAGAAAACGGCTGCAAGGGCGAACGCATCGGCGGGTTGGCAGCTTCAGTTTCAATTGTTGGTTGCCCACCGTAAGCCAACAGTTGTGCTTCATCGCCTTGTTCTTGCTGTTGTTGCATGGCATGCTGGGCCATCAACGATTCCATCATTTCAGGCGTTGGCGTTACTTCAATTTGAATTTGGCTACGGAACAACATCGCCGTTACTTCAACTTGAATTTGATAGGTTAGCTTTTGAAATAATTCATACGCTTCCCGACGATATTCAATCAGCGGGTCTTTCTGCCCATAAGCCCTAAGCCCAATGCTTTCACGCAATAAATCTAAGTTATGCAGGTAGTCAATCCAGCGGGCATCCACCACACGCAGAATCATTTCTCGTTCAATTTGGCGAATAGGGTGCTGGCGTTGAGCCATTTCTTCAGGCGAAAGATTGAGCGTTTCCAATTCCGCTTGTTCTTCCACTTCCAACCCACCAAAGGTAACACCATGTTGTTCACGCAATTGTTCAGTAACGGTTTTTAATTGATTAGCTAGCCCTTCGTAGGCTTCTTTACCCAATTGCTTGACGGTTTCCACAATTTGACTGTAAGATTTTCCCTGCAAGATACCCTCATTGAGTGGGGTTTCTAACATCGGCACCAGTTGGAGCAATTCGGCTTGCAAGGTGGCTAAAACCGCTGGGGCTTCAGTCGCATCTTGAGGGTCAAATTCAGGGGTAACCGTTAAGCTAACACACCGAGTTAACGCCTGTTGCACCATGTGCAATACGGATTCTTCCAAGTTTTCTAAGTTCAACACCCGTTTACGTTGGGCGTAAATCAATTTCCGTTGTTCGGTTAGAACGTCGTCGTACTGCAGCACGTTTTTCCGTACATCAAAATGGTAAGCTTCTACTTTACGTTGAGCACCCTCAATGGCTTTATTCACCAATTGAGCTGAAATAGGTAGGGTTTCTTCCACTTTTAGCAAATCCATCAAACCCGAAATTCGTTGCCCACCGAACAACCGCATTAAGCTATCTTCCAATGAAAGATAAAACTGCGTTGAACCAGGGTCGCCTTGTCTGCCTGCACGCCCTCGTAACTGGTTGTCAATCCGTCTGGATTCATGGCGTTCAGTACCAATAATATGCAACCCGCCTAAGGCTTGTACTTTATCTCTATCGGCTTCGGTAATTTCTTTTTTGGCTTGAATTAAGGCTTTAAGTTCTTCTTCAGGTACAGTTTGCCAATCAATTTCTTGGTCTGCTAAATCTTGCCGAACCAAATATTCAGCGTTACCACCAAGCAAAATATCTGTTCCTCTGCCCGCCATGTTGGTAGCAATAGTAACAGCATTGAGCCTACCCGCTTGGGCAATAATGGTTGCTTCTTGGGCGTGTTGTTTGGCATTTAACACTTTATGAGGAATGCCTTCACGCACTTTTTCCACCGCACGCAATGTACCCGTCAAGTTGTTTAGCCATAGTTCTAAATCGCCATCTTTATTGATAGCGGTTTTTTGCTCGGCTAAAGCCGTTTCCCATTTCTGTAAGGATAAAAATGAAACGTTTTCCAGCAACGGTTTGAAAACAGAAGCAACGGGGTTACTGGCATAAGTGGTTAAAAACCGTTGGGCTTTTTCTTGCAAATGCTGGGTTAAATGGTCTGGGTTAGAAAGCAATAACGAGAGATATTCCGATTTTTCAATCGAGGTTGTTCCCACCAATACAGGACGCCCCTCGGCGGATTGTTCCACAATGGATTCCGCCACTTTGAAGTATTTTACCGCTTCAGATTTAAAGATAAAATCGCTTAAATCATTCCGAACATCGTTTCGGTTGGTAGGAATGCGGGTTACTTCTAGGTTGTAAATTTTCCCAAATTCGGCTTCTTCGGTCATAGCCGTACCCGTCATACCTGCTAATTTGGGGTATAACCGAAAGAGGTTTTGAAAGGTGATGCTAGCCAAGGTTTGAGTTTCATCTTGAATGGAAACGCCTTCTTTGGCTTCTACGGCTTGGTGAATGCCATCGCTCCACCGACGCCCTTCCATAAGCCGCCCTGTAAATTCATCTACAATCACCACTTCGTCGTTTTTCACAACGTAATCAATATCCCGCTTATACAAATCTTTGGCTTTTAAGGCACAAAGCAAATGGTGGGCAAGGTTAATATCTTCATGGAATAAATCGTCAATTTCCAATAGGGCTTGGGCTTTATCAATGCCTTCTTCAGTTAGCACAATGTTTTTCGTTTTTTCATCAACGGTATAATCCATTTCTTTTTCAAATTGAGGGGATAAACCCGCCATTCTCATATAGGTATCGGCAGATTGTGAGACACGCCCGCTAATAATAAGGGGGGTACGGGCTTCATCAATCAAAATACTATCCACTTCATCCACAATGGCAAAACTAAAGGGGCGTTGAACCATTTGTCCTTTGGTGGTTGCCATATTATCCCGCAAATAATCAAAGCCAAATTCGTTGTTGGTGCCGTAAGTAATATCGCAAGCGTAAGCGTGTTTTTTTTCTTGAAAACTATTAAAGCCTCGTTGTTCAGAAAGCACAGTGCCAACGGTCAACCCTAAAAACTGGTACAGTTGCCCCATCCAATCCGCATCACGTTTCGCTAAATAATCGTTGACGGTAATAACATGCACGCCTTTGCCTGTTAAGGCGTTTAAATAGGCTGGCAAGGTGGCTACTAAGGTCTTCCCTTCGCCTGTTCGCATTTCAGAAATGTTACCTTTATGCAGCACATAGCCACCAATAATTTGAACATCATAATGACGCATGCCCAATATCCGACGGCTGGCTTCCCGACAAACGGCGAAGGCTTCAGGTAAAATGGTATCAAGCAATTCTTGTTCTAGTTTATAATCTTTGGCAGGGTCTTCAAGGTCCTTCGGACGATTCCGAAATTCAGCTTGAAACCAACGGGTTTTTTCCCGTAATTGCTCGTCGGTTAATTGTTGCAACGCTGCTTCATGAAGTGCTACTTCTTCTACAATGGGTTCAATTTGACGAATTTTTCGTTCATTGGGGGAACCAAACACTTTTTCGAGTAGTTGCAACATGATAATAGGCTTTCTGTATAGCAGATTCCTGATGAATGGCAGGAGTTTTAATCATAGAATAATTAGTTACTATTCTACCATAGAATAAGGGGTTTCGCCTAAAATCCTCTATTACTCAAGCTTAAAAAAGTATAAAAGAGACCCCTCCACATTTGGAGCAGGTCTCCTTTTTTGTATATCGGTATGGTATGAGAGACTAATCTTCTCTTGGAGGGAATTCATACGTAGGTGCTGGTGGGGGGGGCGGTGCAACACAGAAAGGCTCGTTTTTCTTTTTTTTGTTTGCTTCTATTTCTTTTCGCCCTGCCTGTACAAACAATTTTTTCTTTTCAAAATAATCCTCTACACCGTTAATTGATCCTCCTGCAAAGTTAATTAACTTTACAACCAAAGGTGTATCTTCAGGATTATCTAAATCATCCACAGTTAATTTACGATCACTTCCAGCAATTGCCAGAAATACTTCTGCTTGTTCGTCTCTTGTTCTAATTTGTTGAACGATAGTTCCATCCTTAATCCCTGCATTTTTAATTTCTTCTAATTGTTGCCAGCTTGTAATGGGGTTTCCACGGTTTTGGCTTACTGCTTGCCCAATCGTTGAGCGAAGAAGAGAAGCATCTCCTTGGATATCTTCTATGGTTAGCTTACCGTCGAATCCAGCAAGTTTTTTAAATTCTCGTTCCTTTTCAGTTTCTGATATCGTGTATTGATTGGTACGACAAGGGACAGTCGTTGATGTAGTATTCGTGTTATAAGAGGTGATTCTAGACATAAAAATAAACGTCCTTTAGGTTTGCATAAATTGAAAAATTATCATAACTCAACAAGAACAATTTTATTTAACTCATTCAACAATTGATGATTTAAATAAAATTATCTATAGTTTAATAAACAATTTTAAGAGTGTAAAATTAACTCAGTTCTTGCTTCTCATTGCTTTTTTGTTACAAAAGAGGCTGATATTTTTCTCTGCTCGATTTTATTTTTACAGGATAGGTTCACTTTGATGCACTTGTACTTGATGATAAGCCTGCATGATTTTCCGTTGCAATAGGTAGTCTGGGCAAAACCGAGCCACTTGTTGCCAAAACCGTGGGGAATGGTTCGGCACCAAAAAATGAGCCAATTCATGCACCATTAAATACCGAAACGCCGCTTCTGGAATGGCTTCCCCTAAACTGTATTTGGAAACCGTCAATTCACCCGTTTTTACCTTCACATAAGCCAAGCTAGAATACTTCGACCGCCCAATTCTCACCGTTTTTAATGGGTGCCGAAAGGTCTCCGCATTCAGTTGAAACACATAAGCTTCCAACGCTTCCACTGTTTGAATATTCAGCGTTTTTTCCACGGTTGCCAGCAATTCCGCCCCTTTTAAATTCGCCGATTTTCGCCTTGAGCTAGGGGTTTGGGTCATTTTGTTATAGGCGTTTTCCAACCGACGTTGCAACGTTTGGATGACTTCCACCTTGTACGCCTTGGGCAACTGCTTTGGTACGGTAATATACCCAATATTGCCTCTAATTCTACCCGAAGCCGTCTTACGATGCGGAGCTTCCTTAATCTCCCAAACCAAGGGGGGCAAGCTGAGCGTTGTCGAAGTCGTCATCATAACGGCAATGCAGCCTTTCCCAAGCTGGCAGTTTCAGCGGTAATAACCTGCTGTAGTTGGTGTTCAATGGTTGAAGCATGGGTTGAAAAATACGCTAGCGTTTGGGTAACATCTTGCTGAATTTGAGCCTTTAAAGCGTCAACATCCGAAAATTTCAGCTCGTTTCTTAAGCGGTGCAGGAAAGCAAGGGTAACGGTTTCTGTGTAAAATGCCCCTCCGAGATAAGTGGGCAAATGGGCTTCTACCTGTAACCGAGGTTGAGCATCTGCAAACGTAGGGCTTAACCCAATGTTGATTGTGGCAGGGTACCACTGCCCTTTTAACCGCAAACTAGCACTATAAACACCCACGGCAGGCACTAATGCCTGTTGATGAGAGGGAATAAGCCATTGACAATTAGCCGTTGGAAAGCCCAATTGGCTACCGCCTCTGCGATGCCCTTCCACCACCGTAGCCTGTACAAAATAAGGACGGTTTAGCAGGTTGTTGGCAAGGGTAACATCCCCTTGTTCTTTTAAAGTAGCCCGAATGCGGGTGCTACTAACGGGCTCCCCCACCCATTTAACAGGGGGAACGACGATAATTTGCTGAAAACCCAAACGGCGATGATTTGCCACCAGCCAATCCGCAGACCCTTGCCTATCTTTCCCAAACCGAAAATCATATCCCACAACCAGCACTTGGGCTTGTAGTTTTTCTTTTAATAAATCTGTGCAAAAGGCTTCGGGGGTTAAGTTGCGTAATTCAGCCGAAAATTCAGGACAGTAAGCCCCCTCAACCCCTTGTTGTGCCAATAAGGCTAGGCGTTCTTGCAACGTGGTTAGTTGGTTACCTTCCCAAACAGAAACTTGGCTAGCTTGGTGTTGAAGGGCTTCTTTAGGGTGGGTTGCAAAGGAAAAAACCCAAGGCGTTAAACCCAGTTCTTTAGCCCGCTGTACCCCGTGTTCAACCACAGCTTGATGCCCACGGTGAACGCCATCAAACATACCCAAAATAACCAACGTTGGTTGGTTGGGTAGGGTACTTGAAGTAAAACAATGGTTTTGCATGGCTATTTAAGGTTTTTTGGGTGTTGCGATAAACTTTTCTAGCCCAATAGAGCTTAACCCTAAGGCGGTAGAAGTAGCGTAACACAAAGCCTGTAAACTGACCAATAAAAGCAACTGCTGGGGTAACAATCCTTTAATGGCAGGTAACGTTAATTCCACGCTGGTTTCACCTGCCCAAACAGTTAGGTTGGGGGGTATTGGCGGGGTGTTTTCAGACCGAATCCACAAGCGTTTAGGGTAGGCAGCAGCAGGTTCATTCACAAAGGTTTTCAAGTGAACGGTGGCATCGGCGTAGAATTGCAGAGCTTCTTCTGCTTCAACAGGCACGCAGTAAACCAAGCAGGGTTGATGTGAAAGCGAAGGATTTAACACTGCCATGCCGCCGTGTTTGAAGCCTTCACTATGTTCATAGGTGTTCAACTGCTTCGTGGTTTCCGTCAATTTCAAGGCGATTTCAGGCAACACGTTCATGTTTGCCCCTCTGCTAATGAGTACCACCCCGGCGTGAGGCGTTTGGGTGGCGGTAATCAACTTCACTAACGGAGCAAGTGTTTGCGATGGGTTCGCCAAGCTATCAAGCCACTGTTGTACCACGGGCAATGCCGATTCTAGTTCTGCTATAAAGTGATGTTTGATTTCAGCGGATGCTTGGCTATTAACCATTGCCCACAAGCAGAGGGCTAAAACGGTCGCTGAAAAAGTTTTTGTGGCAGCAATGGCGGTTTCTTCGCCTGTTTGCAAACGGAAATATTCTGAACAAATGGCTCGAAGTGGGACGGCTTCATCCGTTGCGTTGGTGATGCCTAATGCCATAGGTGTGTGTTGCCAATAGGTTCGTAAAGCCTTGCTAGCTTGCAATAAAGCGGCGGTTTTGCCAGATTGTGAAAGGAACAAACAATACGCCTCATCAGATGTTTGCAAGGCGTTGGTTTTCAGTAGGCTTTCCAACATCCACGGCTTAAAGACTCTCACGGTTTGATGTGGTAAAAACGTTTGAATGGTTTGGCTAGCGAACGTGGCGGCGTGGTGGCTTGAGCCTTCCCCTACCGCTAGTAGCATATCAGGCAAGATGGGCAACTTTAAGGCTTCAAACGCCCCTTGTTGAAAGCGGGTTAATAGCTGTTGCCAAATGATGGGTTGTATCGCTACATCATCCCATGAAATAAGGGGGGGCGGGGTTGAATTAGACATCATGGTGTTATTATAAAACCTCATCAAGTTGATAAGAAGCGGGGACACCTTACTTTCGGTTGATTTGTAGGCTACCTGAAGAGCCTTGTATATTCAATGATTCTTTTTAACAAATAATGCGCATGGGTTAATTGCTTCGGACTGGGGCTTCATGGGGGGTGGTATTTGACCACCCCCCAAACCCCCCGCAAAATCAAGGGGGCTCCACGCCCCCTTAATAAACCCCTCTCAAGGGTTGATTGGCTTCCGTGTACGTTGGAAATAGGCTTGAGCGGAAGCTAGAGGCTCCCTAATTGCTCTGCTTCACTTCGTTCGCACCAGCCTA
>JAPLIO010000157.1 GCA_026389055.1 Candidatus Melainabacteria bacterium
AGTAATTCTACTAGTAGTAAGGCTTTTAAACTAGGGTTTTCCAGCGGAGCAATCCACGTTTCTTTGCCAGAAATGGCGGTTTGCTTTCCCCCAAACAATCTAGCTTCTAGGGCTTTTAACACACTAGCATGTTGTAGTTTTTCCTGTAACCAATAACAAAGCGGATGCACCTTGGTATTGACAATGGTAGGAACAGTTGCTGTGGTAGATGTCATCATCATAAATGGGGGTTCCCTATCAAAAAAAGGTTGGCAAAATACTGGAATAGAGCGGTTAAAACGAGGTTCTTCCGTCTAAGGCTCTGGTTAAGGTTAATTGGTCTGCGTAATCTAGGTCTCCGCCTACGGGCAGCCCGTAAGCAATTCTTGAAACCTTGACACCTAAGGGCTTTAAAATTCTGGATAAATAAAGGCTGGTTGTATCGCCTTCCGTACTAGGGGGCAGGGCTAAAATCACTTCGATGATGAGGCTTTCATCGGCGGTATTTAACGGTAACCGTTCTAATAGGGTTCTGGTATTCAGTTGGTCAGGGCCTACGCCATCTAGCGGGGCTATTAGCCCGCCTAAAACGTGATATTTACCCGTAAACGTTTGGGTGCGTTCTAGGGCGAATACATCTTGCTGGCTTTCTACAACGCAAAGTTGCAGAGCGTTGCGTTTGGGGTTTTCGCAAATTTCGCAGGGGTCTTGGTGGCTCCAGTGGTGGCAAATTCGGCAAGATTTCACTTCTGTTTTAGCGGTGGTAATGGCAGAAGCTATTAGCTGGGCAATTTCAGGCGGTTGCTTCAGTACGAAAAAAGCGTAGCGTTGGGCGGTTTTAGGGCCAACCCCTGGTAGCCTAGCAAAGGCATTGATGAGTTGTTCCAAGGGGCGTTGGGCTTGGTTGGGTATGGTTTGGTTGGTGTAAGTGGGTAACATCATCATAAAAATTAAAAAAACCATCACCTAAAAAGCGGATAGTAACAGGGGAATTACGTTATTATAGCAAACTTGGCGGTAAAATGCCACCACCGCCCGCTTCATCTACTTGAGGCAAGTACCGCTAGGCTGCTCTAAAGTTTTTACTGCAGATGCCGATACGTTTATTGTACCCTTTTTCTATTCCCCCCCCTACACAATAGGATACTTTTATGGTATGATAAAACAAGCCACAAGCCACAAGCCACAAGCCACAAGCCACAAGCCACAAGCCACAAGCCACAAGCCACAAGGCTAGGCTTTACCCTATCTGAATTACTGGTTAGTTTAGCAGTGCTTGGCTTAATCGCAGGGCTAACTGTGCCTAGTATTGTTGTTTCTGTGGATAGAGGCAACAATAAAGCTAAGATCAAAGAAGCATTCCAAACGCTTATTTCTATTACCCAAGCGGGGGTATTGAATGGGGATTTTGCGAATATTACGAACTGGGATATCGTCAATAGTACAGACCCCAAGGGTATTGTAGGCTATATTACTTCAAAAATCAATTATTCTAAACAATGTTTAACGACAGATATAACCTCAGAAGGCTGTAAGCGGGGATGGGTTGCTCAGCCACCTTCTTCTAGCCGTAACCAACATAATGCCCGATGGATTTTACCTAATGGCGTGAAACTGCAAGCCCATGAGCCTGGTTCTTTCAATGCTACCTATATGTTCTGGACTGTAACAACCAAGGCGTATGCTGCCGATATGCAGTTGCACACAAATAACCCTGATAGCTTCCTTGTTGTTTGCAATGTGGGTGAACAGCCCTATGATTCTTATGGTGTTATCATAAAATCAGGTATGTGTGATGGGTTTGAATCCACTTATTGGAAGCCCCAGTTAGATAATGCTATGGGCAACACTTAAATAGTGGCATAATGATATTTAAACTACCCCTTGACGAGCCTCCCTGTTTTTCATAAACGAATACCTGTACTGAAACCACTGAGGGCGTTTAGCTCAGTTGGTAGAGCTTCTCGTTTACACCGAGGGGGTCGGGGGTTCGAGTCCCTCAGTGCCCATATAAAAAGAGTCTTGTCCCACAATCAATTCGGGGTAAGACTCTTTTTATTTGATTCTACCATTCCAAAAACGTCAAATCTTCAAACGGGACGACCACACAGGTCGTCCCCTACATAGAAAATTTTAAAGATTACCGTAGGGGCGAACCCTTGTGGTCGCCCGAATCAAGATTTTATGACGTTTCAGAGGGCTTCCGCCTAGCTTTTGAGTATCTGGTCTGTTTTTGGTAGGCTAGGGGAATGAACACCACACCCTCCTCCTCAAAAACCATCCTCGCCATAGAATCTAGCTGTGATGATACGGCAGTAGCCGTTGTACGCAACGGACGCACCGTTTTAGCCTCCATCATGGATTCCCAAACGACCCTCCACCAACCGTACGGAGGCGTTATTCCTGAATTGGCGGCTAGGCACCACTTAACCTGCATTCACGGGCTACTTGAAACCTGTCTTGCAGAAGCAAACACCACGCTAGATGATATTGACGCCGTAGCTGCCACCATCGGGCCCGGATTGATTGGTTCATTACTGGTGGGGGCAAGTGTAGCGAAAACCCTTAGCCTTATTACGGAAAAACCCTTTTTAGCGGTGCATCACCTTTACGCCCATGTGGCTTCTAATTATTTGGAATCGGACTTAGAACCGCCGTTTTTGTGTCTGCTGGTTAGTGGCGGGCATACGCAACTCATCCATGTAAAAAGCTATGCGGAGATGGCAATTGTCGGCGAAACGCTAGATGATGCCGTGGGTGAAGCTTACGACAAAGTAGCTAGAATCATGGGCTTGGGCTACCCCGGTGGGCCTATTTTAGATAAATTAGCCCAACACGGTGGCGGTAACCCCAAGGCGATTGCCTTACCCACGCCCAAAACGCAAAACCCGTGGGATTTTAGTTTTTCAGGGTTGAAGACGGCGTTTGTACGGAAGTGGGAGGCTGAAACGGGCGGATTACAAACCATCCCCAAGCAATTGCAGGCGGATTTTGCGACTAGTTTTCAGGCGACTGCGGTTAATACGTTGCTGAAGAAGACAGTGGCTTGTGCCGAAGCGTTGGGCTTGAAAACGGTGAGCGTGGCTGGGGGTGTTTCTGCCAATAGTGCTTTGCGGGGGGCTTTTTTGGCGTTGCAGGAAGAAGGGTATACCGTGCATATTCCCAAGATGGGGTATTGTACGGATAATGCGGC
>JAPLIO010000089.1 GCA_026389055.1 Candidatus Melainabacteria bacterium
GCGTTCCGTCCACCGAAGGGGCAAAAAGAACATCCCCTCGTCCATGCCCTTGTGGCATAGAGGGGTGGCTTTTTGGGGGTCTTTAGGGGCTTGCCCCTGAATTCGTGGGGGATTGTTAAGGGGGTTCTCGAACAAGAACCCCCTTGACGCCCACCAGCTAAAGACTGAAACGACAATCGATGAGAGAACACGCTATTTAATTTGTGAATGGGTATAAATACCGTTTTTTGCGATTTGCAAATTGAAATATAAAGAAAACATTATAAAGTTTGTTTTTTTCTGCTTAATTTGTGCTAACATATATTTTGACTCCAAGAAAGTGGGTTTCTGTTGTTCAACTAATTGCTTTTTAGCGTTTTTTGCACTAACAATATCCCTTAAACCGCTTTGTTTTCAAGGCTTTGGGCTTTCTTGCTTGGTTAGCTACTTGAACTGTGTGAAAGCAGTCCGTTAGTATTACGCCGCTAAACCGTGGCTATTGCTTTTTAAGCTCGGGTCTATTTTCATTTAAATAGACGAGCTTATACTCATTCTTTTTTGTAAAGAATGACCCTTTAATCAGTATAAACGTTGGATAGCCCTTTAATTCTTTTTTTAGATTCACTGGATGCCTTGTTACCCTGATTGATGAAGAGCTGAAACGTAGTACTTCCAATAAAGTCTGAAAGAAAAGGCAGGCTTGGTGAATATAAAGGCTTCGGTGTGCTATTTTAAGCTACTTGAACCTTCTTCTATTTGCCACCAACACAACTTATTTACTGGGCGTAAAAGCTGTTTGCTTTTAATACGTCTGCTAAGTGTTGTTGTTGAAGCCACTGCTTAAGTATCTCAGGTTTTTATTGTGTGTCTTTCTTTCCATTCTAGTAGCCACACTAGAGGAACTTTCTTTTTTATGCAACGTGTTACTTTCACGAATAGACCTTTGGGCTATTCATCCATTTGTTTGACTCTTTTGTTTACGGCGTTAAGTGCCACCTTAATTGCTTATCTTAGTACCAGTTGGGCATTGGCTTCAGAAACAGATAGGGCTTCTTCCGTTACCGTAGCGTCCTATCAACACAAGCCCGTTTTATTATCGGCTTTAACAACGTCTCACTCAACGGAAACGGCTAATCCGCTTAATGCGGTGGTTGGTGGGGGGGCTGCCTCGGTTAGTTTATCTGAAGCCAATACCCCGAAATCGGCGATTCCCTTTAATGCGTTACCCTATTCGCGGGTGCCTGCTTTATCTTCATTGAAAGAAGATGCTATTTTATCTCCGTTTGATACTGCTCGGGGGGCTGCTTTTAACACCCCTAGTGTTAGCAAAGTTACGGAACCCTTGTCGGAATCAGCAACTGCTACCAAGGTACAACCGGTTTCTTCTTTAAAAGAAACGACGACAGGTCAACAAGCCCTTTCTAGCTTGGTTAATGATAGAGAACTGCAACGCCAACGGGCAGTGGTTCAGTTTTTAATAGCTAGGCCAGGTGTGTTGCAGGTAGTTACGCCTAAAAACCAATCGATGGTATTAAAAAGTATTGAATACAAAACCACCCGACGGGCTAGTTTTTATATCAACCAAACAGAAGTTTTTCAGTTTCGGTCTAGCTTGGGGTTTTTAACGCCGTTTTTACGCTCTAAGCAGGCGGCTCATCGGTTACACCTGTTTTTGAAAAACAATGGTAATTATAATGATATTCAACTGGTGGCTTCTGAGGCAGGGATGTTGCTGAAGATGGGCGAAATGACACTGGCTACGGTAGATGCTGAAACGGCACAATCGTTGGGTTTATCGGTAGATGCTTTGGCTAATACTTGGAAGCAACGGTTACGGTCTGCTTTGGGGGAAACCACGGCAGCGGCTACGCCACCGTGGGTGAAGAAGCCCCTTCAGCAAAGCAGTCGGTTAATTGCTCAGGGTTTAGCTTCTTGGTATGGGCCAGGGTTTCATGGGCGTTTAGCGGCGGATGGGTCTCGGTTTAACCAAAATGCGTTGACTGCTGCCCATAAAACGTTGCCTTTTGGTACGAAATTACTGGTTACTAACCAACGCACGGGTAAAAGTTGTGTGGTTAAAGTAACGGATAGAGGCCCTTTTGTGGGGCATCGTGTGATTGATCTTTCCAAGGGTGCTGCGGCGGCTATTGGTATGTTGGGTTCGGGTGTGGGTAAAGTTAGCTTACACTTATTAAGATAGATGCTTGTAGAGGGAGACTTTTTTAGTCTCCCTTTTGCATGATTTTAGAGCTGTTCAAACGTTGAACAAGCCTAGCTACCTCAACCCACCGATTTTCCGAAATGACACGGAAAGATTAGCTCCATAGTATCTTTTAAAATTTGTAAAGCTACATAAAAGAAGAAAAAATCATTGCGATAGACTCTGAATTCAACTTTTTAGTGAATTGCTTCAACTGCATCGCTTTTATCTCTAATTTAAGGGCTATTATGCTAAACATAATATCTATTGGCTTTAAAACTTGTCTTTGACCCATCCTCGATTTCGGGCTTAACGGGGTCGCACCAGCTGGGAGGGATTTCAGGGGAACCTCTGCTGATTTTAGCTCCGCTGTTTTGGGAGGAGGATTAACAGATGATTGGATTCCTCCAACCAAAGAGGGCTTCGGCATGGCAGTGAAAGAGAACAGCCTCATTTTTTGTCCTAATCGGTGTAGAGAGAGAGTTTTAAAAACAAAGAGTAAAATAGCTTTTATTAGTTAATCATAAATCAGTCCTTAATTCAAGTAAAACAGCTTAAAGCTTGGGAAAAGAGACTTCTCTTTATCGAAACACTTCTTAATGTTTTCTTTGCTTTGTGTTGGGTTGACAATAAGCCTTAAAAGCGTTAAGATAAACATCCCAAAGCAATAGATTCCCTCATTGTTTCGCTGTTTTACCCTCGTTTATCGCCATTCAAGGCGTTTAGGATTTTTTTGTATGATGCGTATTACCGCCTTACCAACCAGCCCATTATTACTTTCTAGCAAAGCTAGTTGCTTGCCTTACCAACCCATCAACGCCGTAACGTCCAGACGCTCTGGGCAAGATGGCACGCAAACCCGTCAAACTTTGTTAAACGGCACGCAAACCAATCAACAGGTGCTTTCAACCTTTATGCGTGAAGACGTTGAAGAGGAAACACCCACCGCAATGCGATGGTTTCAATCCCCTGCCAACAATGGTTGTTCTAAAACACCTATTGCAACACCAGCAGGCTACACTAAATCGTTTTTAATCTAATTTTTGGCTTCCTGCTTGGGTGCTTTTCGATTAGATGCCCACCACGCAACGCCTGCCAATAGCCCCAAAGCAACCGTGCCAGCCCCTACCCACGGAAGCCATGTTTTGTTATGGTCAATTAACGCAGGAAACCACTCGGTTTTTTCTGCTTGCTTTTCAGCAACCCGTAGAGGTTCAGCGAACACAACGCCTTCGTTACTAGGCAGTTTGATTTCGGATTTTCTAACTGACGTTTGAGGGGGTTGGGTGGTCATTTCAGCGAAGGCTTTGGGTATTTCTGCAACGGCTTCGGTCATTTGTAGGGTGAAAATTTCAAAGTGTTTTTTGGCAAAAGGAAGATTGAATACTTGTTCTTGAAGCATCGTAACTTTTTTTTCGGCGACTTTTTGAGCTTGTTGGGCTACAGTAGTCCCCAAGGCTTTCATGCGTTCCCACCGATTTTGTTCAAATTTAATAAACCCTTTAAGCGTTTTACGCATATCTTGCGGTATTTCGCTAAGTAATTGTTTTAGTTGTTTGGCTTGTTCAACAGGTGGTAAGTGGGCAACTTGCAATAAAAAATCTTGCAAACGGTGTTGCTGGGTTTCTGATAGACGTTCCAAGAAAGCGGGTAACTTCACCGTGGGTGGGGGTTGGCCTAACTGGGTTAGATGTTGTTCTAACGCAACAACTTGTCGATCAAGATGAATCTGATACGCTTTAATCAACCCTGTTTCAGCCTCTTTGGATAATAGGCTTTTGGCAAGGGTAATGACTGGGGAGTCAAGTTGGGGGTTCCGCAAACTGGCTTGAAAGGCTGCTAAGGCTTCTTTCAACTGATTAATACTCCGAAATTCGGGGGGTAATTGCTTTAATAACGCATCAGGTAAGCCTAAGCTAAATTGATGGATAGCTAGTGCCTTGCCTTTTAACCCAGTCAGTTCATCTACTATTTTTTTTGTAACAGGGGCTAACACAATCGAACCACTGTTTTCAGAAGGTAAGCCTGCCAACGCTAACTGCCCTTGGGTAGCGGTTTCGCCACCTAAAGTGAGCAATGGGAATTTGTACTAATTTTTCATTGATCTCTGCTAATTGTTCAGTAACGATTTCCTTCACCTTCTCAATGGCTTCATTGGTTCTTGGGATGATTGCACCGCCTTGGGGTACTTCCACTTTGCCTAAGCATGACTGAAATTGGCTTCGTACCTCCTTAATATAGGCTTTAAACGCTTCAGGCGTTTTAAATTTAGCATCAAGCTTTTCATGCTTCGGTTGTTCTTGCATGATGGCTTGCATCTTGTTTTGCCACCCTTTAAAAAAGTTGTATTTACCTGTAAATTCGTTTTCTAGTGGCTGATGAGACCCATCTAGCAATCGCAACGCCCCAGCTAAATCATCGGCTTGTAAATAGGTTAGTAATTTTTCGTTCATTGTTTTGAAGGCGGATAAGGCTTGTAAGTCTGTTTTGGTTGTGCCATCAATGTTTTTGCCTGCCTTTAAATGCTGGCTTAAAAGGTTGGCTAAAAACTGGGCTTCCAGTTCTTTCGGGGTAGCCTCTGCTGGGGCAGTTGCTAGAAATTCTTTGGCTTGGTCTACCGTCGATTTTAACGAAGCATAAAAGCTATCAGCTACAGCTTCATTCGTCCCGCTTCTCATCGTAACAGAGGCTATTGGTTTTAAGCCAACCTGTTGCTTGCCAAAGGGTTGCCTTGTTGATTGCGTATTGAGTTGTGGGGGCATAGCATGGATAAACATTGAAAATGGCGGTTCTTTGAAGTTTATAACAGTGAACTAAGGGTATAAAGGTTGCTCAAATTTATTTTGTGCGGATGTTATACCATTTTCAAATGGGTATTCGGCAGAGGTGGTCTCTTGGTTGTTTTAGCGGTATAATAAAAGGCAATTATCTGCTACTATTTTTGCCGAAAGAGAGTTTATTCCCCTATGCCTGTTGCATTTGTTTTATCCCGAAAAAATCGGTTATTATTGATTGCCTTCCTCCTATTGATGACGGTTTTTTCTCAAACCATCGGTGTAACCGAAGCAAAACTGCCTTTTATCGGCAACCGAAAGCTAGCTGAAACCGCCCCCGCATCGCCCGAAAAGCAGGCTGAACTAGTCGTCAAATCTGCCCCTGTAGATGCCATTCAGAAAGCGGAAGAAGCTCAAACCAACCCACCTGCAAAAATAACGATACCTGTTACCCCCGTGGCTAAAAATACGGCGTTGCCAGATGTTTGTTTTAAACTGCCTGAACTGATGTTAGAAACCCTCATCAAGCTGGATAAAAACGTCAAATTACGAAGCGATTGCTACGCTACTTTCACCAATGGACAAAGTTATTTGCCCGTGCTACCTCAAAAATTAACCGTGCTACCCCCTACGCAAGTGGTTCAGCAATGGGGCGGTTCTAAAACGACTCCGCCTGATTTAATTCAATTTGATAACGATTGGTACTTTATTAAGGTGCTACCTACCGATACGGGTAAATTGACGTTTGCTCGGTTGCCTTTTTACCCCACCAGTTTGAAGGAAGGGGTTATTCCGCAAAACTGGTTTGTGCCTGCTGGGCTTTCTATTCCTGCAGAATTACGGGTATTGCTGGGCAATTTGGATTACACCACCCCTGCCCCCTTAACCCCCGAAGCTAAACCCCTTCAACAACCCACGCTACCCAACGGAGCGGTGCCTGCCTTGGTTCCGCTTAATGCCCCTCGGGTGCAGTTACAGCCTACTTATTTTTATACAGATTTCCTTTCTGCCACGCTACAGGGGGTAGATGTTCGTACGGGCGAAAGCCGTTTAGCGTTGCGGATTGATACGTTAGCTTCTAGTTTATTACCTGTACCCGTAGGCGAAGGGGTTTGGGTTGCCAGCGTAAATCAACCTGAAGTATTGGTGGTCAACCCCATGGCTCAACTCATTAGCACTCGGTTGGAAACGGTTTCCCCTGCCACGCAATTGGTTTATTCCCCTTATAATGAAGTGGTTGTTGCCACGCATAAAAGCAAACCACAACTGACGTTATTTGATGGCAAAAATCGGTTGTATTTGGGGAAAGTTACCTTGCCTACCGCCGTGGCGAGTGCTGTTATTCGTAAACGCTTCCCCATAGGCTATTTTTCTGCGGTTGAAAATAATGCCATCTATGAAGTGGATGTGGCAGACCGTCGGGTGATACGCACCCTGAAGCCTCAATTAAAAACGGATGAACAATACTTAACGAAAATTGATGCCTTGTGGCTGAACGAACCCGCTAAAGGGTTGGGTCAGCTTTGGTTGATGGATAAAACGGCGAAAAAACTACAGGTTATTCAAGTGTTTACGGGGGCGGTGTTGAAAACGCTTACCCTACCCAATAAACCGTTGGAATGGGTGGATTTAGGCACGAATAAGTTAGCGGTACTAACTGAAAATAACGCCTTGCTAACCGTGATTGATACCAAAACCTTTGAAGTGGTGGATTCTATTACGCTTTCGCCTAACACGAAATTACCCTTTACCCTAACCACAAATGCCAATAAAACGCAGCTGGTGGTGTTTGATGGGTTGGCTAGCCAGTTGCAGGTGATTGATTTAAAAAATACGGTTTTGCCTGTACAGGTTTTAAAAGCTTCGGGAAGAAGCAAACAAGGGGCTTTTTATGAACCCAGCACCATTGAAGATAAACCTGAAGAACCTGTTAGCCTTAGCACGGAAGTTAAGGCAGAACTGGCGGCTCTGCAAGGGTTAAACACCCAGCCTCAGCGGTTAAAACGGCTTGAACGCCTATGGGCAAAGTGGCAGTCTGGAAGCCGTGGCCTACACTAAACCCGTACCCTGCGGGAATATTTAAGTGTTGCGTTAGTTTTTTGAGGTGTTGCGTTAACGATTCGGAAGGCTCTTCGGGGATTTCTGAAAAATCGCACAACAGTAGCCCTACAATGCCGTTTAGCATGCCTGATTGTTCTAGTTGCGTGAATTTTCTATCTAGCGTGTAGTAGTGTTCGTGCCAATCTTCTAAAAACAGAATGCCTCCTTCAAAATTGGGTTGCCATGGCGTACCGCATAAGCTACAAAGTAGGCTTAAGTTGCCTCCCACCAACTTGCCTTGAACGGTTCCGCCTTGGAAGCAGGTGTAGTTATCGATAGAGTTTATCTTGAAATTGGGTGCTAAGGCTTGTTCTGTAACGGTTCTTAGCCATTCTTGGCGGGTAAACACTTGGTCTGCTTGAATGAGGTTAGATGTTAGCATGGGGCTGTAGAACCCTACTAGCCCTGTTTGTTGATGAAAGGCGTTGAGAAGCATGGTAATATCGCTAAAGCCCATGAATAATTTGGGATTATTTGCCACCACTTCAAACGGAAACTGGGATAATAGCCTACCAGACCCATAACCGCCCCTTGCACACAAAATAGCATCGATGGTGGGGTCTTCAAAAGCGGCGACTAAATCCGCCAAGCGTTGAGTGTCTGTACCAGCCAAGTAGCCCGTGTTGCGGTGGGCGTTGGGCATTAGCTTGGCTTTAAAACCTTGGCTTTCCAGCCAGGTAACGCCTTCAGTTAATGTTTCCATAGGAGACGGTTTGGCGGGTGAAACAATGGCGATGGTATCGCCTTTTTTGAGGGCTTTGGGCTTGAGCAGCGGTAGCGGGGTAGGGGTATTCATGGGGGATATGTACCTTGTTTCATTGGTAACAAACAGGGCGAAGGTTAAAAAAACCGTCTATCGCACTGCATTTATTATCGCACAACCCACCCCACCGATGGCGTTATAACCATTCATCCCAATGAAGCCATTAAAAGCCGTCGTCATTTCGAGCTTGTCGAGGTCCCCTAGATGGTATGGAGATTCCTCGGCTATGCTCGGAATGACAAAGCCCGCTAGTTGATTTTGGAATCGGTATTAGCAGGTTAGGCTCACTCCTCGGTAGTTCCATATATCACTGCATCTACTTCATCTCTTAGGTTGGCTAAAAGCTTTAATAAATCTTCTTTTAAAATTTCACCTTGTGTTGCTCTTTCTCCAAAAGGCAAAATATCATTTTCTATCAATTCTTGTACTGCTTTAAATAGGGCTTTTATCTCTTTTTCGCCAAATAGGGCTTTTATCTCTTTTTCGCCCTTATCAGTAGTCTGGTTAGTATCTAACTCACTAATAAAATCTCTTAAATTAGGCAACCTATTTCCAGAATTTATTGCCGCTGTTGGAAGATTATGCTCTTGTCTCGATTGATACAAAGCGTTTATTAACGCTTTTCTTGCTGCTATTAAGGGAGAACTCGCCACCTCTTCAATAATTGTTGGTTTTATTATCCCTACAGATTCAAGAAAATCTCTGAATAGCCCCCCCCACTCTATACTGCCCGAATGCGGGGGGGGGGAGTAATAGGCGTAAACGAATCGGGTTGGTTGGGTTGCAGAATGGGCTTATCTGCCACAACCACAGGTTCCCCTTGGGTAGCAGGGCTTTCAGCCAGTTGAACGCCTCTAACTAATCTATGTTGAGGTGCGAAAGCAAAAGATAACATCATGGGTTTTTTCCTTATTGAGTGGATTGAAAGAGAAAAGAGAAAAAGTCTACAGTAAAAAAGCTTTTATAAGTAAACCATAACGTCTTCATCAATGCAATACCCAGTTTAACTAAACATAGCGTGTTGTGGGTATCAAACAAAAAATGTCGGGTGGTAAAACCTACTAGCATCTTTCTCGTTTTTTCGTTACGATAAAAACAGTATTAGTTTATTTGTAGGATTTCTTTACCCTTCATGTTGTTTTCATCGCTTGGTTTGTTGACACTGTCTCCGTTAACGAGTTCTTTATCTACAGTGGCTTTGCCGTTGGTTGCTCAGCCTGCTGCTACGGCTTATTTTTTAGGCTTACCCGTAGATTTTGTTTTTTGCCATGGTGCAGAAGTGGCATTGGCAGGCTTAGCAGGGGCATGGATTGCCCAATTGTTTAAGTTTATCAGTGCGTTATTGATTGAACGCCAAATGAATTTTCGGTTATTGTTTGAAACGGGTGGTATGCCCAGTAGCCATACGGGTTCCATGACGGCGATGGCGACTTCCGTTGGGTTGATTGAAGGCTTTAATTCTGTGTTGTTTGCCGTGGCTTTAGCAATTACCTTGGTGGTAATGTATGATGCTGCTGGCGTTAGGCGGGCGGCTGGTAGAATGGCGGGCATTTTGAACCAAATAACAGATGATTTATATAGTCATCATCCTAAACGGGTCCCTGTTCGGTTGCGAGAATTGTTGGGGCATACCCCGTTTGAAGTGTTGGTGGGGGCGTTGCTGGGTATTGCCTTGGCGTGCGGGTTGCATCAGTATTTGGAAGCCTTGATGCGTCAGGGTTTAGTGCCGTTAGTGGGATAGTTGTTTAATAAAAAACTCTCCTCTACCTGATGGTTGTTTTACGGATTCTTTTGAATTGGTTTTGTCTTCTTTGAAAATGATTGCTATAATGAAAGAAATTCTTACCTTAGGGCTGAAATAACAGTTTGCCAAGGTGAAATCGCAGAACCTACAAGGTCTGCCTATCAGAGAGGGTTCTTAACTTTATGATGATGATGATGATGTCTGCCAGTTCTTTTGCTTCAGATGCGATGGACGAATTCCGCCCATCCAATAATACTAATGCCAGAAGAGCCTTTCTGCAAGCCAACGGAAGCAACGGTGCATTAAGTACAACGCAAACACAACCGCAATATCAAGCTAGCCAAAATTATTTAACCTCCCCCTTTAAAGGCAATAAATTGTCTTCGGGTAGTGCGTCTACGTCTCCGTTAGAATTAATGCAACATCCGCTTCATTTAACCGATGAAGAACGCTCGTTTCAGCTTATTAACAAACGAGTCGGCTTGCTTGCGGGGCATATGACGCATCAATTATGCCAGCATCAACAAGCCTTACGCAATACGAAGTTAATTTTTAACCAGTTGCTGGAAGATTTACCGGCTCTTTGTACCACGTTTAAAGAGGCCTTTCGTGGGGCGGATGGCGTGGATACAGGGCGAATTTTTAACGAAATTGACCCCGATAAATCAGTCGGTGTGCTGAATATTTTGTGGCATTGTTTAAGCTTTACTAGCCGTGGAAACTCTAAGCCTTTAGCGTTGTTTCGCCCAGATAAAGACCCTGTTTTTACTGGCAGAATTTTAGCCATTCGGGGCGATTTTCTAGATATTTCCCATACTTATGATACGCAACAGTTTTCAGATTTGCTTTCCTTTGAGCTGGCGTCGCTTTACATTCCTAGCGACCCGCTAGAGCCTGCCATTATGCGTATTCCGCATTTGGGCGAAGAAGAACAATTGTTGAATCAGGGCGATGCGGCTCGGTTATTTTTGTTGAAAACCATTGAAATGGTTTGTGGTGGTGGCTTACTTCACGAACAATAGGGCTATGCCCATTCAAAGATTAAACAGCGTACCCACCAGTAGGAACGACCATCGCATTTGCTCTGCTGCTGCCGATGCGTTCCGTCCACCGAAGGGGCAAAAAGAGCATCCCCCCGTCAATGCCCTTCTGGTGGCATAGGGGGGTGGCTTTTTGGGGGTTTTTAGGGGCTTGCCCCTGAATTCGTGGGGGATTGTTAAGGGGGTCTGCCAGAAGGCAGAGTGATTGCGGGGCAATCAACGAACAAGAACCCCCTTAACACCCGCCAGCTAAAGCTAGAAACGACAATCGATGAGAGAACACGACATTCAAACTTTGAATTGGAATAGCCATACATTTTGGGGTAGCCAAGTATCCTTTAAAATGTTACAATAAGTTTACATTAAACAAAAAAATGTTTTTGTCTTATTAAGAGAGAGAGAAATGAGGTTGCGGGAAAAGGTTTTAGTAGGATGTGATAGCTAGGCACGAGGAACGGACTGACGGGCGTGTAGACAGAACTACATAACCTAGGGAGTACCGCAGTAACAACGCTAGCACGCCTAATGGAGCCTTTTCCCGCAACCTCAACATTTATCTTCTGTCGGTTATACTAAAAATTTATATAATAAAGGAATATGCGAACCATGGTTACCAGTACACCTTATCGTGTAGACCATCAAATGCTACAAAAAGGGTATAACACCACTATGTCAACCTCTGTTTCTTCTTACGGCTACAACGCCAATGGGCTTGGGTCTTACCCGTTTGATGAATTGCTTGGTCAGCTTTCAGGGCATACAGGGTTGTTCTCTCAAGCAACGTTTCAAAACTTAGTCAGTAGCTTAACTCGGTTGGTGAGAGACCAACGCCTTAAAGGCACCGTGTTGATTTACACCCCTGCAGGCACAGCCAATTTTGATACCGCTACCATTGGCTTACAGGCAATGCAGGGCGTTGAAGTGATTGATTTAGCCCCGTTGGTGGAAGCTCATTTTGAGTTGTTAGTGGAACGTGGGCATGCAGGCATAGGTGCCAATACGCCCTTGCTTTCACCGCAATTGGGGTTTATTTTGTTTTTAACGGAACGCTTGGGTGCTAGTGTTTATTGGGATACTTCCACGGTAGATACGTTTCAGCTAGCCCAAGGCGGGTGGAGCTTTAACCCGCAAGACGTTAAAACGTTAGCTACTCGGCTGGCAGAATTGTTGGAAAATGAAACGCTCAAAACCGTTGTAGCGGAAGCCCCCACAGATAGACGGTATGATGAAAAAATCACGTTTTTGGTGTCTTCCTTGGTCAGTAATTTAGAACATCGCAACCGTGAACTTTCGGGGGCGGTTAGCCATTTGCAAACGCTGAATACGCAACTCATTGAACAAGAACGCCTAGCCACTATTGGGCAGATGAGCTCTACCATTGCCCATGAAATTCGGAATCCGCTGGGGTTGATTGATTTATACGCTAGCTTGGTTGAAACGCAATTAACCAATTTGAATTTGGAAACGTTAGACCCGTTGGTGATGAAAAACTTGGGGCAAATTCGCTCGTCTATCGTGCATATGGAAAGTATTTTAAGCGAATTAACGCAGTATGCTCGTCCGTTGGAATTGGTTTTACAACCGATGAATTTACGCAGTTTTGTGGAAGAAGTGTGCGATTATTATGCCCCTCAATTCAAGGCCAATGGCATTGAATTGGTGGTTGAACATACGTTAAACACTTCGGCGTTGCCAGAAGCTGTTTGGCAAGATTATCAGGGTGATTCTCCTCGGTTACGCCAAGCGTTGATTAATTTGTTGAAAAATGCGTTGGAAGCCTCACTATCTGCCCAAGAAAAAGAAGTGGCGAACGATATAGCATCTAAGCCACGTACTGTTACGGTGGGGTTGTCTTATCGGAAAGATGATAGTGGCTTGTTTTTGAAGGTGAAAGATGAAGGGTGTGGCATTGCGTTTGATAAGCGGGAGAAGCTGTTTACGCCTTATTATTCTAATAAAGCCAATGGCACGGGTTTGGGCTTGGCACACGTTCAAAAAATTATGCAGGCTCATCATGGCGGAAAAGCCACCTTGCTATGGAGCGAACCCACTAAAGGTAGCACCTTCGCCTTAGTTTTCCCTATTGAGCTATAACGCTTTCTAACCAAATTTCGGCAGGTTATCGCTTCGGTCTGGGGCTTTTGTCGCTATGTTTAGCTTCGTACCAACCAGTAGGAACGACCATCGCATTTGCTCTGCAGCTGCCGATGCGTTCCGTCCACCGAAGGGGCAAAAAGAACATCCCGCCGTCAAT